>NZ_JBFAOJ010000063.1:0-57394 GCF_040675205.1 Streptosporangium sp. NPDC049644
CGCCCCCCCCGCCCGGCGGCCGGCGGCGCGGGCCGCCCCCCGCCCCCCGCGCGCCCCCCCCCCGCTGCCTCCCGCCGGGCGCTGTCCGCCGGGACCGAAGCCCGGGCGACGGCCCGGGACGGTGTCTCCGGGTCTCCGGGTCTCCGGGCCGGTCGGGCTCGGCGCGCATCTTCGAGCCCCGGCCGACGTACCGGGTAGCGCCCTCACCCACCTCGCGGGCACTTCCGCGCCGTCCCACACCGTCTCGCACGGCTCCGTGCCGGCCCGCATGGGCGCGAGCGCGGCGCGCGGACGACGCCCGGGCGGACGGGGTGAACCCCGATGGGCCGGGAACCGTGGGGCCGCGCTCACTCTCCCCATGCAATTTCGGACGGCTTTCTGCATAGCGCAGAAACTCCCTTTTAAGCATGTCCAATATCGCCTGACGCCCATCGTCGGCACCCGATACTTCGCGAATGCCGCAAAGGTGCTCGTGCAGGCTTCCCATTTCAGAGTTTTCCGCGAGGTGCCGTCAAGGCGCCAGCCGGCGTGGCCGTCGAAGAGCGTCACGATGAGATCGATTTTCCCGGGGAAAAGCGGGCGGCTCGCTTCCGCCGAGGATGCGGCCCCGCGGGCGCGTGCCGCCACGACGGTTCCGGCAAAACCTTGTTCTGCCAGGGCTTCTGTCGTCGCAGCCAGAGGGGCGTCTGCGGGCTCGTGCGGGGGCACAGCCGTGACTTAACCCCAAAGGCACTGACATATCATGAGTACTTCACGTAGCACCTAGTATGTCAATAGTGGGTGCGCGCTATGAAGAGTAGAACTTGACGACCTTTGAACAAGGCGTTTACCGTTCCTGGCGGACGGTATTCATTTCCGGCGTCTCACGCCCGGTTTCCAGAGTGGGGGGAGTGACTCTTGATGGCATATCCAGAAGTGGATTCTCGCCATGGCGACAGCCCCCTGGGCATGGGTGATATCGGTCTCAGCGACGACGACCTCGTGCTGCTGGCTGAACTCGCCAAGGGTGTCACCGTCGACAGGGTGGGCCGCCGCCTCGATATCAGCGGCCGGACCGTCAGGCGCAGGCTCAGAGGCATCTGCGACCGCATCGGTGTCGCCACGGCGATCGAGGCCGTGGCCTGGGCGGCCCGCCGCCGCCTGATCTAGGCCCTTCCCTTGGGGCTTCGCCCACTGCGGTCGGGTGGCGTCTCGCCGCGTTGTCGTCGGCCACCGCACCCGCGGGGCACGAGTCCCGGGGGCGCGACTCCGGGGAGCACCGCCCGACCGGCCCTCGGCAGGGCAGGGTTCGCCGGGCAGGAGCGGGCGCGCTCCTGCCGAGGGCCGGTCGGCTCGGCCGCTCAGTCGGCGATCCGCACCCCGCCGGCGAAGGGCCGGTTGTCGATCGTGGCGATGTGGATGACGTCACCCGTCCGGGGCGCGTGGACCATCAGGCCCGCGCCGATGTAGATCCCGACGTGGTGCAGGTCGCTGTAGAAGAAGACCAGGTCGCCTGGGCGCAGATCGTTTCTGGAGATGTGGGTGCCCGCGGTCCACTGGTTGCCGGTGTAGTGCGGCAGGCTGATGCCGACCTTCTGGTAGGCCCACATGACCAGCCCGGAGCAGTCGAAGGAGTTGGGGCCCTCGGCGCCCCAGACGTACGGCTTGAGTTGCTGGGTGAGCGCCCAGCGGGCCGCCTCCGCCGCCTTGCCGCTGCCCACGATGGGCACGTCGACCTTCACCCGGGCACCCCTGTTGCTGACGGCCCTGGTGCGCACCTCGCTGAACAGGTCGCTCTCGACCCGCGCGACCAGTCGCTCGATCTTGCTGCGCTTGCCATCGATCTCCTCCAGGAGCGCCTTGACCTCCGAGGTCCTCGCCTTGGCGCTGGCCTGTGCCCGCTCGGCGGCCTCGATCGCCCGGCCGACCTGGGCGACCTCCTCACTCTGTTGCTGCTGGAGGGCGTAGTTGGTGGTGGCCTGGTCGAGGAAGGTGTCGGGGTCGGTCGCCTGGGTGAAGGCGAGTCCGGAGTTCAGGCCGCCGGACATGTAGTTGCTCTGCGCGAGGAGGGTGGCCTTGGTGCGCCGGGTCGCGAGCTCCGACTCGCTCGTCGCGAGGGTCTTCTTGGCACTTTCCGCGGCTCGCTGGGCCTGCTTGAGCCTGACCCGTTCGCCGTTGTACTGCTCGGCGAGCGTGCCGATCTCCTCGTGCAGCTTCTCGGCCTGCTTGGCCAGTTGCTGGAGGCTGGGCTCGGGATCCGCCGTGGCCGAGACCAGGGGGGTGCCGAGGGTCATGATGGCGAACGCCAGGCCGATGACCGCCATGCGGCGACTCCGCCTCCGCGGCGCGCGTTCTCGACAGCGGGCGTCGCCGCCCGCGTGCTCTCCTGCGCGGTCGCGCATGCGCTTCACCAACGGGCTCCTCTCCTCGGCCGCCTACCGGGTTAGCTGACGGGTTCGGGCCGGAGGCAGCCCTACCGGGTGCGCCGGTGGCACTCGGATTCACCCCGAAGGACGTGGTGGGTCCCCGGTTCCCCTGGTCGGGAGATTCGGCGGGTCAGGCTTTTTACGTCTCTGACATCGAGCACGGAGATTAGTGCACTCGTGGTTCCTGCTCAACCAGAACTGCGAACTCAGTAGAGGTTTCGCAACTGAAATGTCACGGAAAGATCACATGGCAATATGATCAACATGGCCATTACGCTGCCTTTGCCTTCCTCGCGGTGGTCCCGGCGCGGGTCTTCCCTGGTCCGGGACCGTGCCAAAGATGAGCTGCGACACATCGGAGGCGTCGTGCGCCCAGCGTGGTAAACCAACTACCAAGGGTCATGTGATGCCTTCGGGGCCGGAGTTAAGGATGAGCCGTAATTGAAGGCCGGAGAGGACGTACGCTGATCGGTCATGGAGCAGCTTGCGGAGCATTCTCCCGTGCCGTTCGCGAACCCCGGGAAAGAAGGGGAGCGGCGAACCGGATCCGAGGGAGAGGGGCGGGAATCACCCGCTCCCGGCGTCACCCCGGCGGTCACGGTCCGTCGCGCCCGCACCCCGGACGTCCGCGCCATCAGGCGGCTCGTCGACACCTACGGTGGAGCCGGCCCGCGCCTGCTGGAGAAGGCCACCGTCACCCTGTACGAGGACATCCAGGAGTTCTGGGTCGCGACCGACGCTGAGGGGATGATCCTCGGTTGCGGGGCGCTCCATGTCCTCTGGGAGGATCTTGCCGAGATCCGGACCGTTGCCGTCGATCCGACCCGCCGGGGGATGGGAATCGGCCATCGGATCGTCTCGGCGCTCATCCGCACGGCCGCCGAACTGGGGCTGCGCAGGGTCTTCTGCCTGACCTTCGAGGTCGACTTCTTCGCCCGGCACGGATTTCAGGAGATCCAGGGCACGCCCGTCGCCCCGGAGGTTTACGCCGAACTTCTCGCCTCCTACGACGAGGGCGTCGCGGAGTTCCTCGATCTGGAGCACGTCAAGCCCAATACCTTGGGAAACACTCGGATGCTGCTGCACCTGACACACGAGCCCGACTCTGATGACTTTAGAGATGACTGACTGGAAAGGTGACTGTTGATTCCTATGTCGATACCTTGTGCAGCAGCAAGCATGTGCGTCTGACATTTGCCACATGCGCAGTCTAAGTGAGGTGACGCGGTGAGCACCGGACAGCCGCCGTATCCGCAGGATGATCCCGAGCGCAGTCGCACACCTTCGGGACAGCCGGATTACGGACAGCACAACCCGGGTCGAGCCCCTGGCGAACTCGACCCCGACGTGACGATCATGGGATATCGGTCGGAGGGGTCGCAGCCGAACACCGGCCCGGGGGTGGCCCAGCCCGGCTACGGCCAGCAGGGTTATGGCCAGCAGCAGGGTTATGGGCAGCAGCAGGGCTACGGTCAGCAGCCCGGTTACGGTCAGCAGGGGTACGGACAGCAGCAGTCGTACGGTCAGCAGGGCGGGACGGACATGTACGGCCAGCAGCAGGGCTACGGTCAGCAGGGCGGGACCGGCGCGTACGGTCAGCAGCCCGGCTACGGACAGCAGGCGTCCCACGAGCAGTCGGGCTACGGTCAGCAGCCCGGCTACGGGCAGCAGCCCGGCTACGGGCAGCAGTCGTCCCAGCCGGGTTACGGCCAGCAGCAGTACGGTCAGCAGCCCGACTACGGTCAGCAGCCCACCTATGGGCAGCAGTCGTCCCAGCCGGGTTACGGCCAGCAGCAGGGGTACGGCCAGCAGCCCGACTACGGCCAGCAGCCCGGCTACGGTCAGCAGCAGCCCGCGTACGGACAGCAGCAGGGGTACGGCCAGCCTTACGGCGGTCCTCCCGGCGCTCCCGCTCCGCTCGCCGAGTGGTGGCAGCGTCTGGTGGCGCGGATCGTCGACGGAATCATCCTGGCGATCCCGACATTCATCATCAGCGGGGTGCTGACCGCCATCCTCGTGACGTCTCCCGGTTTCAACCTTGAGACGGGCGTCGTCACGGAGGGGAGCGGCGTCTTCCTCGCGGGTCTGCTCAGCTCTCTGATCGCCGCGGCGATCTACTTCGCCTACGAGTTCTTCATGATCAGTAGGGGTGGGCAGACCGTCGGCAAGATGGTCATGGGCATCAAGATCGTGCCCGTCGGCAGCACCCTGCCGCCGGGCGGGCTCAGCTCCGACGTCGCGCTCAAGCGCGGCGGTGTGTTCTTCGGTCCGCAGTTCCTGAGCTGGATCCCCGTCCTCGGCTGGATCGTCAACATCTTCAGCCTCGTGAACGTGCTGTGGCTGCTGTGGGACAAGCCCCTGCAGCAGGCGCTGCACGACAAGGTGGCCGGGACGGTCGTCGTCAAGATCAAGTAGTTCCGGGTAAATCGGGGCCGGCGGTTGAACCGTCGGCCCCGATTTCGCGCTCGGACGAGAAAAACGGGGATCGTTAGGGGCGGGTAACCGCCTCGGCCACGGAAGCCACGGAAGCCACGGAAGCGTAAAAATCATTTGCCGCGCCTTGGTTGGCGCGGGGGGACTTATGATCGGGCCCCGGCGCGGCGGAATATTCGTGTTTGAGGCCGACAAGGGGCTCAGGAGAGCTCACAAGCCGCTATGAGACGCCAATGCCGGTTCTGCCCTCGCCGAGGGTTCGCACGCCAGTCATCGAATGGCGGGACCGGCCCGCCTCCGGCATCCCCGGGGACGGCCCGCGGGTTTCTCTCCTTCACCTTCCGTCGCGCGTTCAGGGTCTTCTCGCGGAGCTGGATCACCGGGTGTGCGGTGTTGCCTGGGTTGTCCGGTGAGCCCATCGTCTTTGGTGGTTATACGGTCTACGACTATGTACTCCACGCCGGAGTGGGTCGTACTCTTGGCAAGAAAGCGTTGAAGATCCGTCTTGTTCCGCAGGCTTGCGTCGCATCGGCTGCCACCCGGGTGATGAAGCGGGCCGCTCTCCATCCGGATGTTCCACCGGCGGTGGACATTCTCGCGATGAACCCGCCCGCGGTGATCTCCGGTTCCGTGACAAGGCGTTGTTCATCCCGGCGGGCAGGCTCTCCCACCAGGAGCTTCGCCCCTCCGAGGCCGGTGGCGCGGGGGCCGGAGAGCGGGCGGGCATTGGTATTTCCGAAGGCGACGGTGATCACCTGATCGTCCTGTCGGTTTTTCCCTGCGGCTTTACGACTGCAACCGGTAAGGCGGCTGGAGAGAAGCATTAGGCTGGAGAGTGACGGGCATGGTCGCCCCTGCTGACACACGTCGCCGTCCGGTGGCGCTATGGTCATCTGTGGGCGGTTCCAGACTGAACGGGCGGACACCCGCGTGGCTCGGGAGTCGTCGCCAAATTTTCATGGTCTCCAGAAAGCCACCTAGCGGTACGGAGCGAGGACGAATGTACGACGTATTGTCCGCGTTGATACCTCCGGCGGTCGTCGGCGGAGCCTTCATCTTCGGAGTCGTCAAGCTACTTCGGAGTGAAGCCGCCGGTCGCCGGCCAAAACAGTCCGACCCGGCCGAGTCGCAGAACAGCTGATCCACCGGAGCGCCGACTGAGAGTGTCTCGGTTGCCTGTGAGAATCGCCGGGCTCCTGGAATTGCCGCTCTTCGATCGCGGGTATATGTTTAGCTTGCGAATGAAACAATACTCCGCGAAAGGATTGTGTAGATGGCCAAGCAGATCCAGGAGATTCTCATCGACGACCTCGATGGGGGCGAGGCCAATGAGACTGTCGCCTTCGCGATTGACGGCACCAGCTATGAGATTGACCTGAGTGACGTTAACGCGAAGAAGCTCCGCGACTCCCTGTCGCCTTTCGTGCAGAGCGCCCGTCGTTCCGGCGCGTTGGCACCCCGCCGCCGCCGCGCGGGTGGCGCGCGGGCACTCACGCGAGAGAAGAGCGCCGACATCCGGGCATGGGCGAAGTCCCACGGCCTTAATGTCAGCGAGCGCGGTCGAATCGCCTCCAAGATCGTCGAGCAGTACGAAGCGGCTCACTAGATCGGCTCAGTAGATCGAGTGAATCATGCGGTTATGGCGGTCACGGTGGGGTCCGGTGGCGGCCATGACCGCATGATGTGTTTGTCTGGCGGACAAACGTCGTTCGCTTGCGGCGTAGCGGGAACATCCCACCCCCCGTAAGTAGTTGGATGGAGGGTGAACGCCCTGCTCTCGGGGAACGTCTTCTGCATAGAGCGGTCGCCGGGTCGGGGCTACCATGCGGGATGACAGGGCCCGGATATCCCGGACCTGCCTGACCGCTCTGTGAGGAGCGACGAGATGTTCGAGAGGTTCACCGACCGCGCACGGCGGGTTGTCGTCCTGGCCCAAGAAGAGGCCCGGATGCTCAACCACAACTACATCGGTACGGAGCACATTCTTCTTGGCTTGATCCATGAAGGTGAAGGCGTTGCCGCCAAGGCTCTGGAGAGCCTCGGCATCAGTCTTGAAGGTGTGCGTCAGCAGGTCGAGGAGATCATCGGCCAGGGCCAGTCCGCGCCGTCGGGGCACATTCCGTTCACCCCGCGTGCCAAGAAGGTCCTTGAGCTGTCCTTGCGCGAGGCGCTGCAACTGGGTCACAACTACATCGGCACCGAGCACATCCTGCTCGGCCTCATCCGTGAGGGCGAGGGCGTGGCCGCCCAGGTGCTGGTGAAGCTGGGCGCCGATCTCAATCGGGTCCGACAGCAGGTCATCCAGTTGCTCCACGGCTACCAGGGCAAGGAACCGACCGCCGCCGGCGGTCCGGCCGAGGCCGCTCCTTCGACCTCTCTGGTGCTTGACCAGTTCGGCCGCAACCTGACCCAGGCCGCCCGCGAGGGCAAGCTCGATCCGGTCATCGGCCGGGAGAAGGAGATCGAGCGGGTCATGCAGGTCCTGTCCCGCAGGACCAAGAACAACCCGGTCCTGGTGGGTGAGCCCGGCGTCGGCAAGACCGCCGTCGTGGAGGGCCTGTCCCAGAAGATCGTCAAGGGCGAGGTGCCCGAGACGCTCAAGGACAAGCAGCTCTACACCCTGGACCTGGGCGCCCTGGTGGCGGGTTCGCGCTATCGCGGTGACTTCGAGGAGCGCCTGAAGAAGGTCCTCAAGGAGATCCGCACCCGCGGCGACATCATCCTGTTCATCGACGAGCTGCACACGCTCGTCGGCGCGGGCGCCGCCGAGGGGGCGATCGACGCCGCCAGCATCCTGAAGCCGATGCTGGCCCGAGGCGAGCTGCAGACCATCGGCGCCACCACCCTGGACGAGTACCGCAAGCACCTGGAGAAGGACGCGGCGCTTGAGCGGCGTTTCCAGCCGATCCAGGTGGCCGAGCCCAGCCTCAGCCACACGATCGAGATCCTCAAGGGTCTGCGGGACCGCTACGAGGCACACCACCGCGTCTCCATCACCGACGGTGCCCTGGTGGCCGCCGCGCAGCTGGCCGACCGCTACATCAGCGACCGGTTCCTGCCGGACAAGGCGATCGACCTCATCGACGAGGCCGGCTCGCGCATGCGCATCCGCCGCATGACCGCGCCGCCGGACCTCCGCGAGTACGACGAGAAGATCGCCAACGTGCGGCGCGACAAGGAGTCCGCGATCGACGCGCAGGACTTCGAGAAGGCCGCCGCCCTCCGGGACCAGGAGAAGCAGCTCCAGCTCAAGCGTGAGCGCCGCGAGAAGGAGTGGAAGGCCGGCGACATGGACGTCGTCGCCGAGGTCACCGAGGAGCTCATCGCCGAGGTCCTGGCGACCGCCACCGGCATCCCGGTCTTCAAGCTCACCGAGGAGGAGTCCCAGCGACTGCTCCGCATGGAGGACGAGCTGCACAAGCGGATCATCGGCCAGGACGACGCCATCAAGGGCCTGTCCCGCTCGATCCGCCGCACCCGCGCCGGTCTGAAGGACCCGCGCCGCCCCGGCGGCTCGTTCATCTTCGCCGGTCCCTCCGGTGTCGGTAAGACCGAGCTGTCCAAGGCGCTGGCCGAGTTCCTGTTCGGGGACGAGGACGCGCTGATCATGCTGGACATGTCGGAGTTCATGGAGAAGCACACCGTCTCCAGGCTGTTCGGCTCGCCTCCCGGCTACGTCGGATACGAGGAGGGCGGCCAGCTCACCGAGAAGGTGCGGCGCAAGCCGTTCTCGGTCGTGCTGTTCGACGAGATCGAGAAGGCCCACCCCGACATCTTCAACTCGCTGCTGCAGATCCTGGAGGACGGTCGCCTGACCGACGCCCAGGGCCGGGTGGTGGACTTCAAGAACACCGTCATCATCATGACGACGAACCTGGGCACCCGGGACATCTCCAAGGGTCAGGGGGTCGGCTTCGCGAAGAGCAACGACGCCGAGTCCAACTACGACCGGATGAAGTCCAAGGTGCAGGAGGAGCTCAAGCAGCACTTCCGGCCGGAGTTCCTCAACCGTGTCGATGACATCGTGGTCTTCCACCAGCTCACGCCGAAGGAGATCATCCGCATCGTGGACCTGATGCTGGCCCAGGTGGGCCTGCGTCTGAAGGACCGCGACATGGGGATGGAGCTCACGCAGGAGGCCAAGCAGCTGCTGGCCGACCGTGGCTACGACCCGGTGATGGGCGCCCGCCCGCTCCGCCGTACGATCCAGCGCGAGCTGGAGGACACCCTGTCGGAGAAGATCCTGTACGGCGAGCTCCGTCCCGGCCAGATCGTGAAGATCGGGATCGAGGGCGAGGGGGAGAACGCGAAGTTCACCTTCGTCGGTGAGGACGCGCCGGTCGACCGGGTTCCCGACTCGGCCGCCGCCATCGCGGAGCCGATCCAGAACTAGGCCTGCGGGCCCTGGCCGTTGAGGACCGGTCAGCCGGTGCCTCGCCAGGTCGACGGAGGTCACCGCAGCGTGCTGCGGTGACCGGCGACGGCCCGGCGAGGGGTCGTCCGGCCGCGTCGGGCGGAATCCAGGGCGCGGGGCACCGGGTATGGCCTGGTCAAGCGGAAAGGACAGACCCCGCCGTGAGGATACTCACGGCGGGGTCTGTCTATTTGTTACCAAAGAAGGTGTCTCGCCACGATAGGTAGTACTACACTGCGTAGAGCGAGTTCGATAAGTCTTGCCCGAGTGATCCGTGGGTCGCAGTGATCGCGGTGAGATCGGCGTCGAGGTCAGCCTGGCGGCGTACCGGGAAATCAGCTCCGTGAGTGACGCGGAGCCCGGTGGCCGCACGGAATGCTTCGGACGGCCGGGTCGAGCTCCCGGCAGGGAGAGCCTCCGGCTCACGACGCTGGAACACCGGCGTGGGGCGATCGGAGACGCTTACACGGAAGTACTTCTTGGAGGCACGCATGCGTTTACGGCACGAGGACGGGACGCTCGTTCACCTGGCCTACAACGCGGGCGTGCACCCCGCCGAGGACCTGGAGAACCTCATCGCGCACCTGACGAGGTACGCGGTGCCGGTGCGCAAGCGCCTCGGAGTGGAGCGCATGGGCGTCGGCCTCTGGCTCTCCCCGAGCGTCGCCGACCATCTCACCGCGGACAGGATAGAGCTGGTGCGTCTGCGCCGCTCCCTTGAGGAGCGCGGCCTGGAGGTCGTCAGCCTCAACGGAACCGGCGGCAGGAACCAGGAGTCACCCGGTCCCGACTGGGCCAAGCCCGAGCGTTACCGCTACACGATGGCACTCGCCAAGATCCTGGCCTTCCTGCTCCCGCAGGACGTCCGCTTCGGAAGCATCTCCACCATCCCCATCGGCTGGCGCCGCGACTGGCCGGCCGACCTGCACGCGATAGCCTCGCGCCGGCTGGAGCGCCTCGCCCGCGAGCTGCGCGGGCTGTACAGCGTCACCGGAAAGACGATCAGGGTCGGCTTCGAGCCGTGGCCCGGCTGTGTCCTGGAGACCACCAAGCAGGCGCTCGACAGGGTCTCCGGCATCGACTCCGAGCACCTGGGGGTCTGCCTGGACGCCTGTTACCTCTCCGGCGGCGCTGAGGAGCCCGGAGTCGCCCTGCGCGGCCTGGCGGATGCCGGAGCCCCTGTCGTCAAGCTCGGCCACGTGCACAACCACATGGCCGCCGCCTGCCAGGAGCTGCCCAGCACCCGCTCGGTGCTGGAGGACACCCTCACCGCGATGCTCTCCGGCGCGGTGAACGGCACCGCTCACATCGAGGTGGAGACGCACGACCTGGCCGTGCCGCTTCGGGCCAAGGGGCCCGGCGCACTGGTCAACGTGATCGCCGAGGAGCTCGACTGGGCCCGCACCAGCCTCACGGCTCTCGGCCTGCGCCTCGCCGCCTGATCGCCTTCGCCCGCCAGGTCCGCGGCGCGGCGGTGGGAGCCTTCCCCGCCGTGCACGGAGGCCCCGGCGGGAAAGCACCCGGTGGCCGCGAGCGGGACGGCAGGTGCCTTGTCGAGGGCGCGTTCAGCCGGGTAGGCGGTAGGTGCCGTCGTCGAGGACCTCGGCCAGGCCGTCGGAGATCAGGCCGTCGAGGGCGCGCTCTCGCTGCGGGGCGTCGTCCCAGACCACGTCGAGGGCGCCCTTGGGCACCGGGCCGTGGGCCTGGCGCAGTACCGCGAGGAGACGGCCGCGGCACTGACGATCCGTGCCCGCGTAGGTCTGGCCCCTGCGCGCGGGACCGTCGTAGGCGGGCTTGCCCGCCAGGCGCCAGGCGCACAGGTCGCTGACCGGGCAGTCGGCGCAGCGGGCGGCACGAGCGGTGCAGACCAGTGCGCCGAGCTCCATGACGGCGACCGCCCAGACGGGGGCACGGTCGGCGTCGGGGAGCAGCGAGGCGGCGAGCCTGCGCTCGGGCGGCGTGGTGGACTTCGGCGGGTATTCCTCGCCGCTGACGGCCCGCGCCAGGACCCGCCGCACGTTGGTGTCGAGGACCGCGTGCCGGCCCCCGAAGGCGAAGCTGGCGACCGCGGCCGCGGTGTACTCGCCGACGCCGGGAAGCGCCAGCAGGGCGTCGTGCTCCGAGGGGACCTCGCCGCCGTGCCGGTCGGTGATCGCGCGGGCGCACGCGTGCAGGTTCAGCGCCCGGCGGGGGTAGCCGAGGCGGCCCCAGTGGCGCACGGCCTCACCGGGGGCTTCGGCGGCGAGGGAGGCGGGCGTGGGCCAGCGCTCCATCCACTCGGTCCAGACGGGCAGCACCCTGACCACCGGTGTCTGCTGCAGCATGATCTCGCTGACCAGGATCGACCAGGGCGAGGCGCCGGGCGCCCGCCAGGGCAGGTCGCGGGCGTTGCCGGCGTACCAGTCGAGGACGGGTTGGAGTAAGCGGTTCGACTCGGGCACCTTTTGACGATAGTGCGGGATCAGGCCCCCTTGTCCCTCCTTCACCTGCCTTCACCCGCCTTCTGATGATGATCGGTGGCCGAAACGGGGACGGTGGCGGCGGGTCTCCCCCTGTGGCCCGCGAGCACTAACCATACTGTTGGTATGGATCCCGACACGTTCCGTAGCGATATCGGAGCCGACATCTACTGGCGGCGCCGGATGGCCGCGCTCGTCGGTGTGCTCGTGGTGGTCGCCGTCGTGGCGTGGGCCTGCTCGTCGACGAGCAGGCCGCAGGACGCCCGGGAGAAAGGCACCTCGGCCGCCGAGAAGGATGTGCCGGACCCGCTGCTGGCCATCCTGCCGACCGTGACGGTCATCCCCTCGCCGTCCGCGAGCCCGTCCGCGAGCCCGACCCGGGAGCCGAGGGAGAGCAAGGCGGCCCCCAGGCCCCGGCGACCCGGTGAGGCCTGCACCTCCCCGCAGCTCGTACTGAGCATGGAGGGCCAGGGGACGGTCTACCCGCCGGGCATCCGGCCCAGGTTCATCCTCACCCTCGTCAATGTCGGCAAGGTGATGTGCACCGCGGACGTGGGGCCGCGCACCATGGAGGTGCGCATCACCTCCGGTGACGACCGCGTGTGGTCCTCCTCCGACTGCGTCAGCGGCGAGACGGAGAACATCCGCAAGCTCGACCGGGGCATCCCCTATGTCCAGGAGCTGGTGTGGGACCGCCGCAGGTCCGGGAACGACTGCACCGCCGACCGCGTCGCCGCGCGTCCCGGTACCTATGTCGCGGTGGTGCACGCCCCAGGCCTGAGGAGCCGCAAGGCCGTCTTCCACCTTCGCTAGTGATCGTCCACCCGGGTTCACCGGGCCGGTGAACCCGGGGCATCGAAGGGCCGCCTCCGCGAGGCGGCGGCCGGAGAACCGGCCGGGGTTCGCGGCCACTGCCCGCCCAGGCCGCCGGGCGAGGCGTACCGGAAAGGACCCGGGAGCCTCCGCGCTCGGCCGGGGGATTTCTCACACGTAGCGTTCCAGGATGGACGACTCGGCCAGCCGGGACAGGCCCTCGCGGATGTGGCGGGCCCTGGCCTCGCCCACCCCGCCCACCTCCTGGAGGTCGTCGATGCTGGCGGCCAGGAGCTTCTGCAGGCTGGCGAACTGGTCGACGAGGCGTTCGACCACCGTGCCCGGCAGGCGCGGAACCTTGGCCAGCAGGCGGTAGCCCCTGGGGCTCACCGGTGTCTCCAGGGCGTCGTTGCCCGAGTGGCCGAGGATCTGGGCGACCACCGAGAGGTCGAGCAGGTCGGCGGAGGAGAGCTGGTCGAGCTCGTGGAGCGCCTCGGCGAACCTGCGCGGGCGGCGGCCCGTCACGGGCAGGTAGTCGCGCACGATCAGTTCGAGGTCGCTCTCCGTGCCGGCCACGAGCTCGTCCAGCTGCAGGGAGAGCAGGCGGCCGTCAGTGCCGAGCTCCACCACGTAGCCCGCGATCTCCTCGGAGATGCGCCTGACCATCTCCAGCCGCTGGGCGACCACCGCGATGTCGCGGACCGTCACCAGATCCTCGATCTCCAGCGCCGAGAGCGTGCCGGAGACCTCGTCCAGGCGGAGTTTGTAGCGCTCCAGCGTGGCCAGGGCCTGGTTGGACTTGGACAGGATGACCGACGACTCCTCCACCACGTAGCGGATGCCGTCGAGGTAGAGGGCGATGATCCGCATGGACTTGCTGAGGGAGATGACCGGAAAGGATGTCTGCAGGGCCACCCGCTGGGCGGTGCGGTGCCGGGTGCCCGACTCGTCGGTGGGCAGGGACGGATCAGGCATCAGATGCACGGCCGCACGCACGATCCGCAGGTCGCCGGAGTTGAGGACGATCGCGCCGTCCATCTTGGCCAGCTCGCGCAGCCGTGTCGCGGAGAACTCGACGTCCAGCTCGAAGCCGCCGCTGCAGATCTCCTCGACGGTGCTGTCGTATCCGAGCACGATCAGGCCGCCGGTGTGTCCTCGCAGGATGCGCTCCAGGCCGTCGCGCAGGGCCGTGCCCGGTGCGACGGCGGCGAGGACGTCCCTGCGGCGTTCGTCGAGCCCTTTGTACGTTGCTGCCACATGACCCCCGTGGTCTGCGTATAGCGCTCAGCTTACCGGCGAAGGCCCCGCACGGCCCGAAATCATCTGACGACCACGGGCCGCGCTCGCGCCTCAGGTGACGTGGGTGAGGGCGTCCCAGACGTTCTCCGCCTCGACCACGTCGAAACCGGGCGCGAAGGCCGCGCCGCGCCCGGCCATCGGGACCAGGGAGTTGTCGCCGTTGCGTCTCTTGCCCACCTCCAGGGAGCCCGCCGGGACCAGTGCCCGGGTGAAGCCCAGCCGCGCGGCCTCCGACAGGCGGCGCCGCACGTCGCGCACCGGGCGCAACTCCCCTGCCAGGCCCACCTCGCCGAGCACCACCAGGCCGGCGGGGAGTGCCTTGTCACCGGCCGCGCTGGCGACCGCCAGCATCACGGACAGGTCGACCGCGGGATCGCTGAGCTTGATCCCGCCGACGGTCGCGGTGAAGACGTCGCACCCGCCCAGCTTGGCGTTGAGCCGCCGTTCCAGCACGGCCAGCACCATCGTCACCCGGTAGGTGTCCAGCCCCGAGGAGGAGCGGCGCGGCTGCTGGGCCTCGGTCCTGGCGACCAGTGCCTGGACCTCGGCCGGCAGCGGCCGGGTGCCCTCCAGAGTGACCGTGACGCACGTGCCGGGCACCGGGTCGGTGCGGTGTGAGACGAACAGGCCGCTGGCGTCGGTGATGCCCTCGATGCCGCTCTCGTGCAGGTCGAAGCAGCCGACCTCGTCGACCGGGCCGTACCGGTTTTTGATCGCGCGGACCAGGCGGAGGCGGGAGTGCCGATCGCCCTCGAAGTGGAGCACCACGTCGACGAGGTGCTCCAGCGTGCGGGGACCGGCGATCGAGCCCTCCTTGGTGACGTGGCCGACCAGCACGGTGGCCATGCCGCGCTCCTTGGCCAGCCGCACCAGGTTTCCCGCGACCTCCCTGACCTGGGTCACCCCACCGGGCACGCCGGTCGCCTGGGCCGAGCCGATCGTCTGCACCGAGTCGACGATGAGCAGGTCGGGCTGGACCTTCTCGACGTGTGAGACCAGCGCGCCCAGCTCGGTCTCCGCGGCCAGGTAGAGGCGGTCCTGGATCGCGCCGATCCGGTCGGCCCTGATCCGCACCTGGGCGGCCGACTCCTCGCCCGTGATGTAGAGGACGGTCTGCTGCCGGGCGATCTTGGCCGCCGCCTCCAGCAGGAGAGTGGACTTGCCGATGCCGGGCTCACCGGCCAGCAGCACGACGGCCCCGGGCACCAGGCCGCCGCCGAGGACCCGGTCGAGCTCGGGCACCCCGGTGCCGCGCGCGTGCGCCACCTCGGCCTTGACCTGGCCGATCGGAACCGCCGGCGCCGACACCGCTCCGGCGGAGGCCACCCGCGCACCCGCGGGCGCCGTCTCCTCCTCGACCGTGCCCCAGGCCTGGCACTCGCCGCAGCGCCCCACCCACTTGGCCGTCTGCCACCCGCACTCGGCACAGCGGTAGCCACCAGCCTTCTTCGCCATGGCCGCACGTTACCCGTAGGACCCGACAACTTTCACCCGGCGGGGGCGTCGTACCGGATGGAAGTCGTCCGGGGAGGCGCCGGACGGTCCTTCGGACGTGCCGTCAGATGTGGCCTTCGAGGTCGGCCAGGAGCAGGCGCTTGGGCTTGGCGCCCTTGATCTGCCGGACCACCTCGCCGTCCTTGTAGAGGTTGAGCGTCGGCAGGCCGAGGACGCCGTACCTCGCGGAGATCTCGGGGTAGTCGTCGGCGTTGAGTTTGGCGATCGTGAGGCGGTCGCCGTACTCGGCCTCGATCTCCGCCAGGACCGGCGCGATCATCTTGCACGGCCCGCACCACTCGGCCCAGAAGTCGACCAGGACCGGCTTGTCGCTCCGCAGCACCTGCTCGTCGAAGTTCTCGCTGGTCAGTGTGATCATGGTTTTCCCGCTTTCCTCAGTACGCATCCTGGGCAGGCGGTGGTCAGCTGTGCCGCCACCTCCGCCCTCCGGGTGAGAAGCGCACGGATCTCGTCGTCGATCTGGGCCAGCTTGCGCTGGTAGACGGCCACGGACTCCGGGCACGATCCCCCCGAGGCGTGCCCGGCCCGCAGGCAGGCCACGAACGGGCGGGCGTCCTCCAGGGTGAAGCCGACGGCGAGCAGCGACCGGATCTCGGAGACGAGTCGCAGGTCGGTCTCCCCGTACTCCCGGTAGCCGTTGGCCGAGCGCCGGGCCGTGATCAGTCCCTGCTGCTCGTAGTAGCGCAGTGCCCGGGTGCTGACACCCGCCCGCCGCGCCAGCTCGCCGATCCGCATCCGGTCCTCCTCATGACCCGACGATAAACCTTGACATCAACGTCAAGGTCAAGCCGGTGTCCCGTTGTTCCTCCTCGCGCCCGGCCGGCGGGCTGATGGCCGCGGGACAGGCTCAGAACCGCCTCCAGCGCAGCAGGTTGGGGTAGGCGATCTCCAGGCCGGGGGTCTCGGCGATGGCGAGGTCGGCGACCGGGGGGGTGAACTCGATGCGGAGCACCGCCTCCAGGTCGGCGCGACGCTCGAAGCACATGCGCAGGTCGAGTTTCTCCACCTGCCAGCCCTGACGGTTCCAGAAACTCTCGACGGCCTTGGCCGAGTACGCGGGGATGGACTGGCTGAACCAGCGGCCGAAGGCGCCCCGGGTGGGGTCGATGTCGATCACGAAGGCCGCGCCGCCGCGTCGCGTCACCCGGGAGAGTTCGGCCAGGCCGGGTTCGCAACCGGGGCCGAAGAAGTAGGCCCAGCGAGCGACGGCCACGTCCACGGAGGCGTCGGGCACCGGAAGCGCCTGGGCGGTGGCGGCGTGGATCTCGACGTTTCGCAGGGCATGGCAGCGGCGCCTGGCCAGCCGTACGAGATCCTCGTGCGGTTCGACGCCGATCACGCGGGCGGCGGTGGCGGCCATGGCCGGCAGGTGGTAGCCGGTGCCGCAGCCGATGTCGAGGACCGTCGCCCCGGTCCACGAGCGGACGGCGGCCATCGCGGCCTCGGCGCGCCCCTCGGGATCCACCGCCCGGTTCTCCAGCTCGTAGGTCTGGGGGGTGTTCCAGATGTTGGGGCTGGGGATGGCCCCCTTGGCGAACCTCGGCATGCCCTTACCGTAGTGACTCCTCCGTCTCGGTGAGGAGAGCGGTTCCTCATCCCCCCTCGAACGCCCGGCGGTCTCCTCGCCGGACACGACGATGTGATCTCGGTCGCGTCGGTGGTGGCGGACAGCACTGCTCGCCGGACCCGCTTAGGCTGGCAAAGGTGAGCGACATGAGCGAGCGGGCCGGTATGCCCAGCGGTGTTCGCCAGGGTGTGCTCCGAGCCGGAGACGAGGAAGCGGTATGAGCGTCCGTGTATCCAGCGCGAAGATCGCGCTGTCCACCGCGTCGGTGTATCCCGAACGCACCCCCGATGCCTTCGAGTTGGCCGCGCGTCTGGGATACGACGGCGTGGAGATCATGGTGGGCGCCGACCCCGTGAGCCAGGACATCGACGTCCTGGAGCGCCTGTCGGACCACTACCAGCTGCCGATCCTGGCCATTCACGCGCCGTGTCTGCTGGTGACGCAGCGGGTGTGGGGCAAGGACCCGTGGGCCAAGCTCCAGCGCGCGCAGCGCGCCGCCGAGCGGGTCGGTGCCAGGACCGTCGTGGTGCACCCGCCGTTCCGCTGGCAGCGCGACTACGCGCGCGACTTCGAGCTCGGCCTCGCCAGGATGCGTGAGGAGACCGACGTGGTCTTCGCGGTGGAGAACATGTTCCCGCTGAGGGCCAGGGGCAACGAGGTGGTTCCCTACTCACCCGACTGGAATCCGGTCGACTACGACTTCCCGCAGGTCACGCTGGATCTGTCGCACACAGCGGTGTCCGGGTCCGACGCCATGGAGATGTTCACCAAGCTCGGCGACAGGCTGGCCCACCTGCACCTGGCCGACGGCCTGGGGGTGTCGAACAAGGACGAGCACCTGGTTCCCGGGCGGGGCGGCCAGCCGTGCGCGCCGATCCTGGAGCGGATGGCGGGCAACGGCTACTCGGGGCTGGTCGTGCTGGAGATCAACACGCGCAAGGCCGCCAGCCGCACCGAGCGGATCGACGATCTCGCCGAGGCGCTGGCCTTCGCCCGGCTGCACCTCGCCGCGTCCAGCAACGTATGAGCGAGCCCGTCGTGAGCACGCCGTCCGCGAACGGCTCCGCCCAGGACGGGGCCGGAGCGGTCAGAAGGCGCCCGGGGCGCAGGCCGGGGTCGGCCGACACACGCGGGCAGATTCTCGCGGCGGCGCGCGAGACCTTCGCGGAGAAGGGGTTCGACAGGGCGACCATCCGGGGCATCGCCCGGCAGGCGGGGGTGGATCCGGCACTGGTCCACCACTACTTCGCCGGCAAGGAGGGGATGTTCGTCGAGGCGATGGAGCTGCCGATCGCTCCCGAGAGCGTCGTCTCGGCCATCCTGGCGGGGCCGCGCGAGGAGGTCGGCGAGCGGCTGGCCCGGTTCATCCTGACCATCACCTCGGACGACGGGGCCCGCCAGCCGCTGCTGGCGCTGGTCCGCACCGCGATGACCAACGACCAGATGGTCGTCATGATCCGCGAGTTCATGACGCAGGCGCTCCTGGCCCGGGTCGCGGAGGTACTGGGAGTCCCGCCGATCCGGATGGAGGCGGCCTTCGCGCAGCTGTTCGGCGTGGTCCTGGTGCGCTACGTGCTCAAACTGGAACCGCTGGCCTCGGTGGACATCGAGGAGCTGGTCGAGCTGCTCGCTCCCACGATCCAGCGCTATCTCGACGCGCCTTCCTAGCCCCGGCGGCATGTAGAGCATTGTTCTGGGAACGGTGTTGACCGTAAGGTGGCCACGGCCGCCGTCCGCCTCGGCTTGAAGTTAAGTTACCGATGAGTAGTATTTATGGTGACCCGTCGTCAGCGTGGATGACAGGCAGTCGTACGCTGTCAGCCAACGTCGTCTGTGGGAGGACCCGTGCTCTGGGTAGCGATTATCGGGCTGGTCATGACAATCGTGGCGCTCGCGCTCGCCGCGCGCCGCGTGTTGTTCCTGTACAAGCTCGCCACCATCGGGCCGGGCGCGCCCGAGCGCGTCGAGTACGCGAAGAACAACCTCGGTGAGGAGCTCAAGGCACAGCTGGTCGAGGTTTTCGGGCAGCGGAAGCTGCTGAAGTGGACGGCGTCCGGTATCGCGCACTTCTTTGTCATGTGGGCGTTCCTCATCCTGGCGACCGTCTACCTTGAGGCGTACGGCGCGCTGATCCAGGGGGCCGTCACCGGAACCCCCGACTTCCACATCCCCCTCATCGGGACGTGGCCGATCCTGGGCTTCCTGCAGGACTTCATCGCGGTCGCGGCGCTGCTGGGACTCATCGCCTTCGCGACCATCAGGATCAAGAACGCTCCGAAGAAGCTGGGCCGCAAGTCCCGCTTCTCCGGGTCGCACCTCGGCGGCGCCTGGCTCGTCCTCTTCATGATCTTCAATGTGATCTGGACGATGTTCCTCTTCCGCGGCGCCGCGGCCAACACCGGCAACCTGCCCTACGCCTCGGGGGCGTTCGCCTCCGACGCGACGGCCGCGCTGCTCCGGCCGCTGGGCGAGACGGCCAATGAGGCGATCGAGCACGTCGGCCTGCTCCTGCACATCGGCGTCATGCTGGTGTTCCTGGTGATCGTGGTGAACTCCAAGCACCTGCACATCTTCACCGCGCCGATGAACGTGGCCTTCTCCCGCCGCCCGGACGGCAACGGCGCGGCCCAGCCGATGCGGATCGACGGCAAGGTCGTCGACTTCGAGGACGAGGACCTCGACGGTGACCGGCTCGGCCGGGGCAAGATCGAGGACACCACCTGGAAGGGCTTCCTCGACTTCTACACCTGCACCGAGTGCGGCCGCTGCCAGTCGCAGTGCCCGGCCTGGAACACCGACAAGCCGCTGTCGCCGAAGATGCTGATCCTGGACCAGCGCGACCACGCCTTCAAGGTGGCGCCGTACCTGATGGCCACCCAGGAGCAGCGCGCCGACCTGCACGAGGACGTGCTGGCCCTGCTGGAGAAGCCGCTGGTCGGCGAGGACGGCGTCATCCACCCCGACGTGCTGTGGTCCTGCACCAACTGCGGAGCCTGCGTCGAGCAGTGCCCGGTGGACATCGAGCACATCGACCACATCCTCGACATGCGCCGCTACCAGGTGATGGTGGAGTCCAACTTCCCCTCCGAGGCCGGCGTCATGGTCAAGAACCTGGAGAACAAGGGCAACCCGTGGGGGATGTCCGAGATGAAGCGGGCCGACTGGATCGAGGAGCTCGCCGGCCGCGAGGTCGACCCGATCGAGGTCCAGCTCCTCGATGACAAAATGGACGAGGACACCGAGTACCTGTTCTGGGTCGGCTGCGCCGGCGCGCTGGAGGACCGGGCCAAGAAGACCACCAAGGCGGTCGCGGAGTTGCTGCACGTCGCGGGTGTCAAGTTCGCGGTGCTCGGCCCGATGGAGGCGTGCACCGGTGACCCGGCCCGCCGCCTGGGCATGGAGTTCCTCTTCGACATGCTGGCCAAGCAGAACATCGAGACGCTGAACGAGGCCGGGGTCAAGAAGATCGTCGCGACCTGCCCGCACTGTTTCAACACCCTCGCCAACGAGTACCCGCAGCTGGGCGGCACCTACGAGGTGGTGCACCACACCCAGTTGCTGGCCAAGCTGGTGGACGAGGGCAAGCTGATCCCGGTCACGCCGATCGAGGAGAAGATCACCTACCACGACCCGTGCTTCCTCGGGCGCCACAACAAGGTCTACTCCCAGCCTCGCGACATCATGGCCAAGGTGCCCGGTGTGCAGACCCAGGAGATGCACCGTCACAAGGACCGCGGCTTCTGCTGTGGCGCGGGCGGCGCGCGGATGTGGATGGAGGAGCGGCTCGGAAAGCGCATCAACACCGAGCGGGTGGACGAGGCGCTGACCACGGACCCGGACACCATCTCCACGGCCTGCCCGTTCTGTCTGGTCATGCTCGGTGACTCGATCAACGAGAAGAAGAACGCGGGCGAGGCCAGGGAGACGCTGGAAGTCGTCGACGTCTCCCAGTTGCTGATCAAGTCGATCAAGGGCCAGCCCGTCGAGACATCCTGACGCCCGATGAGCGAACGTCAGGCGCGGCATTTTTTCTCATGTCGTGCCTGACCTGCGGTCAAGATCTCATGAAAAGGACGTAAGGTCCAAAAACCTTCCTTTCACATAACGGTCAAATCACGGTAACCTCAACGTCGCGTAGCTCATTCAACGGGGAGGGGGCTTGACGATGCCCGCCGTCGTCAGCGATGCCGAGGTAACCCTGGCCGATGTTCTCTCATTGAGGCTGGCCGTCGACGAGCCGCTGGCCGACGGTACCGAACTGGTCCTGCGCAACCGGGCCACTGCGGTCGAGAGCCGGGTGCCGCTGGGGGCGCCGGGCGTACGGGTGCGCGAGGCGGCGCTGGCGGTCTCGCTCGCGCCGCTGGAGCTGGGACCCGGCCGCTGGGACACCTACCTGCAGCAGGGCTCGTCGCGCACCCGGCTGCGCAGCGTCGACCCCGGGTTCTCCCTCGACCACCTGGACGCGTACGCGCTGAGCCGCCGCACGCTGGCCTACCGTGCCTACCGGACCCGTAACGGCTTCCTGGCCCTGAAGATCGACGACGCCCGGCCGGCGGCCGAGGTCCGTTCCGTCTGGTTCAGGGAGGGGCGCTTCGAGGTCACCGGGCTGCTGGCCTTCACCGGCCTCGACGACGACGAGGCCCGGCACGAGGCGCGGCTCGCCCTGCGCCGCAGTCGGCCGGACGCCGAGCTGACCTCTGTTGCAACGGTCCAGGGCGTGCGCTTCCACGCCGCGCTCTCACTCTGCGACGTGCTCGCCGCGGCTCCCGACCAGACCGGTACCTGGGAACCCTCGCTGCGGGTACGCGGCGTGGACACACCACTCCGGCTGGGCTCCCGGCTGGACGACGTCGACGGCAAGCGCCGCCGCCTGCACTATCCCGCCGCCCAGATCGACGGGGTGCCGATCCGTCCCTGCTACACGGCGGACGACGAGCTCAGGATCGAGGTCGGCGGGTGAGGATCTGCCTGCTCGTCCCATCCGTCTACGGTATGCGTGGTGATACCCGCTCGGTGGTCAACCTCGCGGGAGAGCTGGCAGAACGTCACGACGTCGAGATCATCAGCGTCCGCCGCCAGCGGGAGAAGCCGTTCTTCCCGGTGGCGCCCGGTGTGAAGCTGTCCTGGGTGGTCGACGCCCAGCCGGGGGTACGGCATCTGCTCCCGCGCGGCCAGATGCGCACCGAGGTCGCGCTCTGGCGGCGGTTGCGTGGCCTGAAGGCCGACGTGCTCATCAGCACCCGCCCCGGCCTGAGCGTCCAGGTGGCCAGGCACGCGCCGCGTGACGTCGTGCGGGTCGCCCGCGAGTGGGGCCGCCCGCCGGTGCCGGGGCCGATCAGGAGGTTCTATCCGCGCCTGGACGCGGTAGCCGTCGCCACCGAGTCGAGCAGGCAGGAGTGGAACCGCCTGCTGGACGGGAACGTCACGGTCGACGTGATCCCGGACGCGCTGCCCGCCGGGCCGTGGCCACGCTCGCGGATGGACAACCGCATCGTCGCCGCGGGCGGTCGCCTGGTCACGGTGAAGGCCCACGACCGGTTGATCCGCGCGTTCGCCGCCGTCGCGGGCAAGCGCCCCGACTGGCGGCTGCGCCTGTACGGCGGGGGGCCCGAGGAGAAGCGCCTGCGGGCCCTCGTCGGTGCCCTCGACCTGCACAACCACGTCTACTTCATGGGCACCACCTCCGATCTGACCGGCGAGTTCGCCAAGGCCTCGATCGTGGCGACCACCTCCAGGACGGAGGTGCTCGGGATGACCGTGATCGAGGCGATGGCCAGCGGGGTGCCGGTGATCGCGTTCGACAGCCCGCGGGGAGCGGGCGAGTTCGTGGCCGACGGGCGGAGCGGGGTCCTGGTCGCCGAGGGGGAGGGCGAGATCGAGGCGTACGCGTCCGCGCTGCTCGCGCTCATCGACGACGAGCGGCGGCGGCGGGAACTCGCGGCGGGGGCGTTGGAGGCCGCGGCGGTCTACGGCGCGGGCGCGGTGGCGGGTCACTGGGAGAAACTGATCGCGGCTACATCCCGCTGTGCCTGACACGGGTACCGTTGGGACATGCATGGGTACAGCGGTGACAAGCAGGCTTATCTGACCCGGTTACGGCGGATCGAGGGGCAGATCAGAGGTCTGCAGCGGATGGTCGAAGAGGACGCCTACTGCATCGACGTGCTGACCCAGGTGTCCGCCGCCACGCGGGCGCTCCAGGCGGTGGCGCTCGGCCTGCTCGAGGATCACATCGGTCACTGCGTCGCCGACGCCATCAACATCGGGGGCCCGGAGGCGCAGGAGAAGGTCAAGGAGGCGTCGGCCGCGATCGCCCGTCTCGTCCGTTCGTGACTAGTCACATGACTATTTTTTCCGACCACGTCCCGGACCCCGTTACAGGGTCCGGGACCGGGTCTTGAAAACGGTTCCTCCGGTGGCTTCAGCAGACAGCCGAAGCACTCAACCCGAGCGCGTTGTCGAGCTCCACCAAGGTGAGGGGCCGTTCGCTGATGGCGACGGCGGACAGCACCTCGGCATAGAGCGCGATCTCGTCCAACGCGACACGGTCGTGGACTCTAGAGTCCAGGTCGTCGTGCCCCACCGCGTCGTCCTTCCTTCCGCAGCCCACACCCACTTCGAGGTTACGGCGGGCGGTCATCGGTGCCCATGGCCCATCGGGACCATTCCTCGCCCCGCCCGGCACGTCCTCAAGGAGGATCATTTCCCGATTACGAGATCACAATTCAGCTAATTGTCTGATGCGTAGGGGCCTAGAAGGATATAGGGAGAGTAAGGATGAAATAACTCTATTTGTGGTTTAAGCATACTGGTATGTGTCAGAAGTGACGTGGATAGGTTCCCGACACTCCTGGGACGGGGTCGTCCCGCTCGTGTGTCAGCCGGTGCACGACGGCCGAGGCCGTCGTGAAGCCGCGCTCGGGTATCTCGGTCCCGGTGAGACGGCACCACGCGAGCCCGGTGGCGTAGGCGGCGCCGAGCAGGGCCGCGGCCGAGGCCCGGTCCGGCGGGTGGAGCGCGGAAGGCAGCTCGCCCGAGCGCGGCCAGCAGCCCCGCAGCGGGTGTGCGGCGTCGGTGAGCACCACGTGCAGGATGTGCCGCAGCTCGGGATCCAGCCACGGGTAGAGCCCGTCGGCCACCCGCGGCGCGAAGGCCGCCAGGTCGGCGGCGAGCAGCGAGGCGGCCACCGCCCGTGGGTCGGCACCCATCGGGGCGAGGAAGCCCAGTGTCTGGACCAGGTCGTAGACCATGTGCTGGAAGTGGTCGCCGGGTGAGGCGTCGGGCAGCGTCAGGTGGGCCGGGCAGCGCGAGAGCCACGCGTGGCGCACCACCTCGTCGCCCTGGTGGGCGATGACGGGGTCCTGGCAGGCCCGGCGGAGCAGTGGTTCGATCATGGCCAGCAGGGCGTCGGCGCGCGGCCCGAATCTCGGGTCGCCGCGTACCGCGGCGGCGGTGTCGGCCATCAGCGCGACCAACCGCAGGCCCGCCTCGGGGTGCCCCGCCCTGACCCGCTCGCCGTACAGCGCGACCAGCTCGCCCAGCGAGGTGGGCGGCAGCCAGCGGACCCACTCGTCGCCGGGCAGCGGGCGGGCGAGGAACTCCCCGAACATCGACAGCAGCACCTCGTTGCCGTCGAAGGCGGGGGCGTAGGCGCACCACATGAGCGTGCCCCAGATCGCGGCGACCGGGCTGGCCACCTCTCCGGCGAAGAGCCGGGCGAACGGCCCGGTGAGCGGGAAGTCCTCCCTGCGTCTGCCTCGCTGGGCGACGACCAGTTCGCGGACCCGCTCGGTGATCTCGTAGGGCACGTCGGGGCCGACGAACCCCTGGACCGACCCGCGGTCGACGGCGAAGTCGGGGCCGGTCGGGATCAGATGCGGCAGCACCATCGAGGTGATCTGGACGACCTGTGCCGCGGCGCGGAACCCCCGGTCGGCGGGAGGCGCGGTCAGGTACCAGCGGCCGTCGGCGGGATCCTGGCGGTACCACCGGGCGTGGGCACCGAACAGCCAGCGCCCGCCGTCCGGGGTGGCCAGCGTGCGCTGGGCGATGGCCTGGGCCCGTGCGAGCGGCGGGAGTCCCGTCCACCGGTGGTCGGCGACCATGATCCGCACGTCGCGCTCGATGGCGTCGAACCCATCCCACTGCCACATGCCGGTCATCGGCATTCCGGGGCGAGGACCCCTGGCCTCAGCCACGGGCGGGATGCCCCTGCCTCCCTTCGGTCAAGGTGGTGTCCGGCGCCGCGATCGCCAAGCGGGCCTCGCACGATCGTAAGGCTCTCCCGGTCGCTCCGGCAGGCGGGCGTCCAGGCCGGCGGGCGTGCCGTTCAGACCGGCGGCAGAACGGTCGCGGCCCGATGGCGGGCGGCCCTGGCGACGTAGCCGGCCGAGGTGCGGGCGAAGGAGTCGCGATCTTCGTCCGTGAGCTCTCGGACGATCTTCCCGGGGACGCCCGCGACGAGTACCCCCGCCGGGATCCGCTTCCCCGGTGCCACCAGGGCGCCGGCCGCGATCAGCGACCCCGCGCCGATCCTGGCGCCGCCCAGCACGATCGCGCCGATGCCGACGAGCGCGCCGGTCTCCACATGGGCCCCGTGCACCATGGCCTTGTGTCCGAGGCTCACCCGGGGCTCCAGCACGGCCGGTTCGCCCGGGTCGGAGTGCAGGCAGCACAGGTCCTGGATGTTGCACTCCTCGGCGACCTCGATGTCCTCGTCGTCCCCGCGGAGGACCGAGCCGTACCAGACGTTCGCGGCGCGGCCCAGCCGGACTCTTCCGACGACCACCGCTCCCGGGGCGATGTAGGCGTCCGGATGAATCCGCGGAATCGCGTCGCCGTCGAGGGCGGCGATGTAGGGCATGGCGTTCATGAAGACGATGTTAGAGGGGGGCGTTCTGTCCGGTATTTCGGCAAGCAGGTGGCGTGTTCAGGTTGCAGAGTCGGGCAGTAAGCAGGAAAGTCGTCTCCTGACGTCACCTTTCCCGCCACACAACCTCCACGGGCAGTGCCATGACAAACCAGCACGAGAGCTTTCCCGACCTGATGCATGAGGACTCGTTCGAGGTCGTCATGCGCGGTTACAGCCGCCGACAGGTTCACGACTACATGGACCGCCACCGCCACCAGATCCGCGACCTGGAGGAGCGGCTCGCGCGCGCGATCGGCCAGGCCGAGCAGAGCCGGATCGAGCTGTCCGAGGCGCGCAAAAGGCTCTCGGACGCCCCGCAGGACTACGACGAGCTCGGCGAGCGGCTCAGCCAGATACTGAAGCTGGGCGAGGAGGAGGCCGCCTCCAAGAGGCAGGTCGCGGAGGCGGAGGCGATCAAGCTCCGCGACGACGCGGCCGCCGAGTCCGAGCGGCTGATCACCTCCGCGCAGGATCGGGCCGAGGCCCTGCTGAACGCCGCGCAGCAGGAGGCCGAGCGCCGGGTGGCCGAGGCCACCGCCACCGCCGAGCAGCGACTCGCCCAAGCCGGCAAGGAGGCGGAGGAGACGGTCAACGCGGCCCGTGCCGAGTCCGAGGAGACCCTGCGCAGCGCCCGTGCCGAGGCCGACCGGATGGTCACCTCGGCGAGGAGGGAGGCGGAGCAGACCGTCGAGAACGCCCGTGCGGAGGCCGACTCCACGCTGAACACGGCCCACGCGGAGGCGCGGGCGACGGTCATCGCCGCCAACACCGAGGCGCACTCCACGCTGTCGGCGGCCCAGCAGCGGGCCAACGCCCTGGACGAGACCACCGGCCGCCGGGTCGTCTACCTCACCGACACCC
The DNA here is from genome assembly GCF_040675205.1 of Streptosporangium sp. NPDC049644. Lineage (NCBI taxonomy): Bacteria > Bacillati > Actinomycetota > Actinomycetes > Streptosporangiales > Streptosporangiaceae > Streptosporangium > Streptosporangium sp. NPDC049644. The sequence goes on from NZ_JBFAOJ010000063.1 coordinate 26,678, forward strand.
ACCACGAGGTCATGCGCCGCCTGCACGAGATGGGGGCCGTCCTGGGCGACCTGCTCCACCGGGAGAGCAGTGCGGGTCCCCTGGTCGACGAGGACGCGGTGCTGCCCCCGGCCCGTGTCCAGCCCGCGCTGACGGCTCCCGCCCCGGTCGAGGCCACCGACGATGTCTCCGGGGCCGGGGTCGCCGGGTCCTCTGACGAGGCACCTGGCGCCGTGTCCGACGGCACCGAGGCGTCGGCGGAGCACGCCGGATCCGAGGGCGCGCGAGGCGCCGAGCCCGTTGACGCCGCACCCGACCTGGAGTCCGTACGGGTGATCGTGGAAGACGACGCCCCCCGCAAGGACGCCGGCGACCGTCCTGCCGAGGAACTCGAGGTGTACGACGACACCGACGCCGACCTCACCCGGCCCATGGGAAAGAACGGGGGAAGGTACGCCGCTCCCCAGAAGTGAGTCCCCTCGCCAGGAGCGTGAGCCTGGACCGGCGCGGCTGACCGTGGATCTCAGCGGTGCCACCACGTGGCCGGAGCCCGGAGCCGTCCGGAGGTCAAGCGGAAGCCCCCGCCCCCGATAGGGTCGGGGGCTTCCGCGATTGGGGGCCCGGCGCCGGGACCGCATCGGATCCGCTCACCCCGGCACCGGGCGGTCTTCAAGTGTCCGTCTCCGGCTCCGCCTCGCCGGAACGTTCCCGCTGGACGCGCAGGTGCTCACGCAGTTCCTCCGGGCCGTCCGCGTCGATGGTCATCGCGCAGCCGACATCACGCTGGGCGGAGGTCAGCGGGTGGTGGCGGGTCGCCCACCACCTGCCCGCGTCGCTCCGCCAGATCGTCCAGTCGGGAAACTCCCGGGCGATTTCCGCTAGATGTCGGTCGAAAGACATCCGTGCACCTTCCCCGCGCCCAGGCTCGTCTTTGCGACGTTCCACCTCCGACGGTGAGGCACTTCTCTAGAGAAATCAATGATCGTGAAGGACAGGTCAACCTATCGGTTGACGGACGGCCTTGAACTATGAGTCGAAGTCGTACTGAAGTACGTAAGAGGCGGCGTCTAGGACCATCTCGTTGACCTCGACGGCGACGCCGTCGGCGGTGCGGGCGACCCGGGCGATCACGATGACCGGGGTGCCGGCGGGCAGGTCGAGCTGGACGGTCTCGTGGGGATGGGGCATGCGGGCGCGGAGTTCCTCGGTGAAGTGCGCCGGGGCGTGGCCGAGCTCGCCGAGGCGCGCGTAGACGCCCCCCGGTCCGGTGTCCTCCCTTGTGATCGCGGTCCCCTCCACCAGTTCGGCGGGGAAGTGGGAGACCGACAGCTGCACCGGCCGCCCGTTCACCGAGTAGCGCCGCCTGCGGACCCAGACCTCGGAGCTGTCCAGCACCCGTGCCACGGGGTCCTCGGCCCGCTCCCGGTCGATGTCCACCTCGTCCACGGTGTAGGGGCGGCCCTCGGTGTCGGAGTCCCAGATGGCCGCGCCGCGCCCCCACCTGTCACGAGAGAGCCGTCGGGAGCCGTGTCGCCTGATCGGGCGGAACTGCCTGACATACACTCCCGAGCCGCGTTTTGGGATGGCCAGTCCTTCGTTGATTAACACGGAAAGGGCCTGTCTGGCGGTGGCGCGGGCTATGCCGTGCCGTGCCATCAGGGCGTTCTCGCCCGGAAGCCGATCCCCGTCTCGGAGATCGCCGGACAGGATCGCTTCGCGAAGCCCGTCGGCGATGCGCCGATAGATCGGGGGCTCGGGAGGTACCGGGGACTGCTGCACGTTCGATCACCCTCTGTCACCAACCGGGTTTGGCGTCTCCAGAGAACTTGCCCCGTCTTGTCCACGATCGCACAGATACAGGGGTTGGTAACCTGTTTCTTTTGGGAGGTATCGTGCCCGTGTGGCGAGCTTAAGGAGTTTCTCCGGTCCGTTACCGTGGAACGATCCCAGCCGCTATTCGGTTGGCCCACCACCGGCGCGTCGCGGTCGCGGCCAGTACGGCACCCGCTGTGTTGACGATCACGTCGTCGACGGAGCTCACCCGCCCCAGGTGCAGGACGTACTGGAGGATCTCCACGGTGAGTGAGGCGCCCGCCGCCACGGCCGCGATCCGGGTGAGCGAGGCGAGGCGCGCCGAGCGCACCGGGAGCATGCCGCCGAGCGCGGCGAAGACCAGAAGGTTCCCGCCGACCTGCACGAACGCCGCCTGTGCCGGCCCCTGGACGGTCGCCCACAGGTCCACGAGGGGGAGAAGGCTGACCTCCGAGTCGCCCGCCCGGGGGGTGAGGATCATCCAGATCCAGGGGGCGGTCCCGGTCACCGCGACCACGTCGGCCAGGGCGGTGCGGACGGGGAAGGGGTGACCTTTGCGGGCGCGGTGGCGGGCCAGCACGTGGACGGCGACCACGGCCACCGGGATCGCGACGAAGGTCGCTATAACGATATTTCCCCATAGCTGCCATGCCTGGTGCATGAGGCAATGATGCCGGTGCGCGAAGCCCGGCCGACGGCGTTGTGTGGTTACGAGAAGGTGGCCTTCAGGCAAGGGGCGTCCGGGGGGCGTCGGACCCGAGCGGGCCGGTACGGCGCGGGAGCCGGCACCTCGGGCTGAACGGTGGCCGGAGTCGAGGCCCGGAGTCGAGGCCCGGAGCGGTGGCGGGGCGAGGCGGGCGGTCGCGGCCGACCCGGGATCAGATGGTTCTGGCCAGGGCGCGGGAGATGCCCAGGGCGGCGGCCTTGACGGCGGGGGCCAGCCGGGTGGGCTGGAAGCGGGCCAGCGGGACCGAGATGGACAGCGCGGCCACGGCCACCCCGTCGCCGAACACCGGGGCCGCGATGCAGGCACCGCCCAGCTGGGCCTCCTCCCGCTCGTAGGCCAGCCCCGCGGCCTGGATCTGGCCGAGCACCTCCTCCAGGTGCCGGGGGTCGACTATCGAGTGCGGGGTCAGCCGGCGGAGCGGCCGGCCGAGAACCTCGTCGATCAGGTCGGGTCCCGAGTAGGCCAGCAGGGCCTTGCCGATCCCGGTGCAGGTCAGCGGGAGGCGCCCGCCGACGCGCGAGGGCAGCGCGAAGGCCGTCTGGCCACGGATCTTCTCGACGTAGACGACGTCGAGACCGTCGCGCACGCCCAGGTGGACGGTCTCGTGGGTGGCCTCGTAGAGGTCGTGCATGAAGGGCAGCGCCGCGTGTCTCAGGTCGCGTTCTCCGGGCACGATGCTGCCGAGCTCGAAGAGGCGGCGGCCGAGATAGTAGCCGTCGGGGCGGCGGGTGACCGCGCCGATCGAGGTCAGCTCGGTGAGCAGCCGGAAGGCCGTGGTCTTGGGCAGATGGCAGCGCTCGGCGACGTCGGCCAGGCGCAACGGCCCGCCCGTGGGGCGGAACGCGTCAAGTACGAGCCAGGATTTCTCCAGCACGGACAATCGGTCGGGGTTCCGTTTCACGGAACTCATTCTTGCTTATGAATCACCTGGGCCCTATACCCGTATGAAGTGACCCAGCGAAGTACATCCCCGAGGAGAAGTCTTGTCTGACCAGGTGAACCACTTCATCGGTGGGGTGCCGGTCGCCGAGGGCGCGACGTTCGCCACGTACGACCCGGTGACCGGGCTTGTGGTGCGTGAGGTCCGCGAGGCGGACCGGACCGTCGTCGACAGAGCGGTGGCCGCCGCCCGCTCGGCCCTGCCCGCCTGGGCGGCGCTGCCGGTGGCCGAGCGGGCCGCCTGGATGCGCCGCCTCGCCGACGCGATCGAGGAACGGTTCGAGGATCTGGTGGCCGCGGAGATCGCGGACACCGGCAAGTCGGTCACCCAGACCCGGACCCTGGACATCCCGCGCGGCGCCGCCAACTTCAGGTCGTTCGCCGAGATCGCGGCCCAGCACCCGGAGAACGCGTTCCACCTGACGGACGTGCTGAGCTACACGGTGCGCAAGCCCCTCGGGGTGGTCGCGGTGATCGTGCCGTGGAACCTGCCCTTCCTGCTGGCGACCTGGAAGCTCGGCCCCGCGCTCGTCGCGGGCAACACGGTGGTGGTCAAGCCCTCGGAGCACACCCCGGGCTCGGTCGCGGTGCTCGCGGAGATCGCCGCCTCGATCGGCCTTCCCCCCGGCGTCCTCAACGTCGTGCACGGCTTCGGCGGAGGCTCCACCGGCCAGTTCCTGGTGGAGCACCCGGGGGTGGACGCGGTCACCTTCACCGGCGAGAGCCGCACCGGCTCGACGATCATGAAAGCGGTGGCGGACCGGGTCAAGCCCGTCTCGTTCGAGCTGGGCGGCAAGAACGCGGGGCTGGTCTTCGCCGACGCGGACCTCGACGCGGCGGTCGAGGGGAGCGTGCGGTCGGTCTTCACCAACGGCGGCCAGGTCTGCCTGTGCACCGAGCGGCTGTACGTGGAACGACCCGTCTTCGAGGAGTTCACCGCGCGGCTGGCCAAGCGCGCGGGGGAACTGCGGTTCGGCCGCCCCGCCGACCAGGACACCACGATGATGCCGATGATCTCCGCCGAGCACCGGGACAAGGTGCTCTCCTACTACGAGCTGGCCAGAGGTGAGGGCGCCGAGATCCGCGCCGGCGGTGGCGTGCCGCGTTTCGGCGACGACCGCGACGGCGGCTACTACGTCGAGCCGACGGTGCTGACCGGACTGCCGCACGACTCCAGGGTGAACCGGGAGGAGATCTTCGGCCCGGTCTGCCACGTCGCCCCGTTCGACACCGAGACCGAGGCGGTCGAGCTGGCCAACGACAGCGAGTACGGCCTGGCGGCGACGGTCTGGACCAGCAACCTGAGCAGGGCCCACCGGGTGGCGCGGTCGCTGGAGGCCGGACTGGTCTGGGTCAACACCTGGTACCTGCGCGACCTGCGAACCCCCTTCGGAGGAGTGAAGCTGTCCGGCATCGGGCGCGAGGGCGGCACCCGCTCGCTGGACTTCTACTCCGAACCCACCACGATCACCATCAAGCTGGAGCCGGGAAATGACTGAGTGGAGCGAGGCCGTCGACGCGTACCAGGAGGCGGCCGACCGGTTGCTGGAGGCGGCACGGAGCGGCAAGCCGTGCCCCCCGGTACGTGAGACGTTGCCCGGCCGGAGCGCCGAGATCGGCTACGCCGTACAGGAGGTCAACACCAGGCGGGCGCTGGCGGAGGGGCGGCGGCTGGTCGGCAGGAAGATCGGGCTGACCTCCCCCGCGGTCCAGCGCCAGCTCGGCGTGGACCGGCCGGACTTCGGGATGCTCTTCGCCGACATGGCCCACCTCGACGGCCTGCCCGTCCCGACCGACCGCTTCCTGCAGCCCAGGGCCGAGGCGGAGGTGGCACTGGTCCTCGGCGCCGACCTGGAGGGCGGCCCCTTCACGGTCGCCGACGTGATCCGGGCGGTCGACTTCGTGCTGCCCGCGATCGAGATCGTGGACAGCCGCGTCGCGGAGTGGGACATCACGCTCGTCGACACGGTCGCCGACAACGCCTCCAGCGGTGCGTTCGTGCTCGGCAACACCCCGGTCGAGCTGCGCGGCCTGGACCTGCGCCTGGCCGGGATGACCATGAGCAGGAACGGCCTGGAGGTCTCCACCGGCGCGGGCGCGGCCTGCCTCGGGCACCCGCTCAACGCCGCGGTCTGGCTGGCCGACGCGCTGGGCCGCACGGACTTCCCGCTGCGCGCGGGGGACGTCGTGCTCACCGGCGCGCTCGGCCCGATGGTCGGCGTCGAGTCCGGCGATGTCTTCGAAGCGCACATCGAGGGACTCGGCTCGGTCAGGGCGGTGTTCTCGTGAAGATAGCGATCATCGGTTCGGGGAACATCGGCACCGACCTGATGTTCAAGGCGCTGCTGTCGAAGAAGGTCGAGGTCTTCGCGATGGCGGGCATCGACCCGGACTCCGACGGCCTGGCCCGCGCCCGCCGCCGCGGGGTCGCCACCACCCACGAGGGCGTCGAGGGCCTGGTAGCGCTGCCCGGGTTCGCCGAGGTGGACGTCGTCCTCGACGCGACCTCGGCCGGCGCGCACCGGCACAACGACAAGGTGCTGCGGGCGCACGGCAAGCGGGTCATCGACCTGACCCCCGCGGCCCTCGGCCCCTACGTGGTGCCCCCGGTCAACCTGGAGGCCCACCTCACCGAGCCGAACCTCAACATGGTCACCTGCGGCGGGCAGGCCACGATCCCGATCGTCGCTGCGGTCGCCTCGCAGGTGCCCGTCCGGTACGCGGAGATCGTCGCCTCGATCGCCTCCCGGTCGGCGGGACCCGGCACCCGGGCCAACATCGACGAGTTCACCGAGACGACCTCCCGGGCGATCGAGCAGGTCGGCGGGGCGGCCAAGGGCAAGGCGATCATCGTCCTCAACCCGGCGGAACCGCCGTTGATCATGCGTGACACGGTCTACTGCCTGGTGGACGAGTGCGACGAGCCGGCGGTGGTGGCGGCCGTGCGGGCCATGGTGGAGCGGGTCCGCGACTACGTGCCCGGCTACCGGCTCAAGCAGGACGTGCAGTTCGAGAAGGTCCCGGCCGGTGAGCCGCTCCCCGACGGCACCCGCGACGGCGGCGTCAAGGTGACCGTCTTCCTGGAGGTGGAGGGCGCCGCCCACTACCTGCCCGCCTACGCGGGCAACCTCGACATCATGACCTCCGCCGCGCTGCGTACCGCCGAGCGCCTGGCCGAGATGGACCGTACGGAGGTGACGGCGTGAGACTGTACGTTCAGGACGTGACGCTGCGGGACGGCATGCACGCCATCCGGCACCGCTACACCGTCGCCCAGGCCGCCGAGATCGCCGCGGCCCTCGACGCCGCCGGGGTGGCGGCGATCGAGGTCGCGCACGGCGACGGCCTCTCCGGGGGCAGCTTCAACTACGGCGTGGGCGCGCACACCGACGACGAGTGGATCGAGGCGGTCGCCGGGGCCGTGAGCCGGGCGAGGCTGACCACCCTGCTGCTGCCCGGCATCGGCACCATCGAGGACCTCAAGCGCGCCCACGCGCTCGGCGTCACCTCGGTCAGGGTCGCCACGCACTGCACCGAGGCCGACATCTCCGCCCAGCACATCGCCACCGCGCGCGAACTCGGCATGGACGTGTCCGGATTTTTGATGATGTCGCATATGGCGGAGACCGAGGAGCTGGCCAGGCAGGCCAAGCTCATGGAGTCGTACGGGGCGCAGTGCGTCTACGTGACCGACTCCGGCGGCCGGTTGACCATGGACGGGGTCAGGGAGCGGATCCGGGCCTACCGCTCGGTGCTCGACGAGCGCACCGAGATCGGCATCCACGCCCACCACAACCTGGGCTTGGGCGTGGCCAACTCGGTGGTCGCGGTGGAGAACGGCACCTACCGGGTGGACGCCTCCCTCGCCGGGATGGGCGCCGGCGCGGGCAACTGCCCGATCGAGGTGTTCGTCGCGGTGGCCGACCTGATGGGCTGGGACCACGGCTGTGACCTGAACGCCCTGATGGACGCGGCCGACAACCTGGTCAGGCCACTGCAGGACCGGCCGGTCCGGGTGGACCGGGAGACGCTGACGCTCGGCTACGCCGGTGTCTACTCCAGCTTCCTGCGGCACGCCGAGGCGGCCTCGGCGCGGTACGGGGTCGACACCCGGACCATCCTGACCGAGGTGGGACGCCGCCGGATGGTGGGCGGCCAGGAGGACATGATCGTGGACATCGCGCTGGACCTCGCACGTTCGGGAGAGCAGTCATGACCGACATCCACAAGCTCGCCGCGGTCCTGGACGAGGCCGTCCGCACCGGTCGCGCGGTGCCCAGGCCCGAGCAGGACTACGACGTGGCCGACGCCTACCGGGTGCAGGAGGAACTGATCCGGCTCCGTCTTTCGCGGGGGGACCGGCTGGCCGGGGTGAAGCTGGGCTTCACCAGCGAGGGCAAGCGCCGCCAGATGGGCGTGCACGACATCATCTTCGGCCGGGTGCCGGAGTCGTCGGCCATCGGTGACGGTTCGTACGCGGACGTGTCCGGCTACATCCATCCGAGGGTGGAGCCGGAGGTCGTCTACCTCATCGGGCGGCGCGTCGCGTCGCCGGCCGACGCGTTCGCACCGGACGCCATCGCGGCCGTCGCCCCCGGTATCGAGGTCATCGACTCGCGCTACGAGGACTTCAGGTTCTCGCTGCCCGACGTGATCGCCGACAACACCTCGGCCGCCGGGTACGCCGTCGGCCAGTGGCAGCCCTACGACCCGTCCCGGTGGAACCTGGGCGTCGTACTGGAGATCGACGGGCGCGCGGTGCAGGTCGGGTCGACCGGCGCCATCCTGGGCGACCCGCGCCGGGCCCTGGCGGAGGCCGCACGCCTGGCGGGACGGATCGGGACGGTCCTGGAGCCGGGGTGGATCCTGCTCGCCGGCGCCGCCACGCCCGCCGAGCCGCTCGCGCCCGGCGCGCGGGTGCGGGCCGAGATCCAGCACCTGGGATCGGTGTCGTTCACCGCGTCCGTGCCCGGAGAGAAGTCCTGAACGCCGGCGACCGCAGGATCGGAGAGAACATGAGCGACGCGCTCGTCGTCACCGGGAAGGCCACCCCCAGGGGAAGGTTTCCGCATGTCAAGCGGGCGGGTGACTTCCTGTACGTGTCCGGGACCAGCTCGCGCAGGCCGGACAACACGATCGTCGGCGCCGAGGCCGACGAGTTCGGCACGGTCACGCTCGACATCGCCGAGCAGACCCGGGCGGTGATAGAGAACATCAAGGACATCCTCCGGGCGGCCGGAGCCGATCTGCGCGATCTCGTGCAGGTCACCGCCTACCTGGTGAACATCAATGACTTCGGCGGGTACAACGCGGTCTACGCGGAGTACTTCGACGAGGCCGGTCCGACCCGCACTACAGTGGCCGTTCACCAGCTGCCGCACCCGCATCTGCTCATCGAGATTCAGGCCGTGGCCTACCGACCGGAGGGGCGCCCGTGATCCCACCCATCGACTTCACCAAGTGGATCGACGAGCACGCCCACCTGCTCAAGCCGCCGGTGGGCAACAAGATGGTCTTCGAGGGCGCCGGTGACTTCATCGTCATGGTCGTCGGCGGGCCGAACGCGCGGACCGATTTCCACATCGATCCGTACGAGGAGCTCTTCTACCAGATCCGCGGCAACATGCACGTCAACATCATGACCCCCGAGGGACCGCGGACCGTGCACGTGCGCGAGGGGCAGATGTGGCTGCTCCCGGCGAACACGCCGCACTCGCCGCAGCGCCCCGAGGAGGGGTCCGTCGGCCTGGTGGTGGAGCGGATCAGGCCGGAGGGCGTGCTGGAGAGGTTCCTCTGGTACTGCCCGGAGTGCAGCGCCGCGGTCCACGAGGTGGAGCTTCAGGTCCGCGACATCGTGACCGACCTGCCGCCGATCTTCCAGGCGTTCTACGACGACGAGAAGGCGCGCACCTGCGGGAACTGCGGCGCCGTCCACCCCGGCAAGGGATAGCCGTTGATCATCGATGTGCACACGCACCACGTCCCCAAGGGCTGGCCGGACCTCGGCTGGCCGGGGGCGCCACGGCTCCGGGTCGACTCCGAGCGGGAGGCCGTGATCCTGCTCGGCGACCGGGAGTTCCGCCGGATCGCCGACGACTGCTGGAACCCCTCGGTCCGCCTGGAGCGGATGGACGCCGACGGGGTGGACGTCCAGGTCGTCTCGCCGACGCCGGTCTTCTTCTGCTACGAGCGCCCGGCGGCGGAGGCGGTACGGGTCGCGAAGATCTTCAACGACCTGGCGCTGGAGATCTGCGCCTCCGAACGGCTGGTGCCGTTCTGCCAGGTGCCGCTCCAGGACCCCGACCTGGCCTGTGCCGAGCTGGACCGGTGCATGGCCGCCGGGCACGCGGGCGTCGAGATCGGCAACCACGTCGGCGACCGTGACCTCGACGACGAGGGGGTCGTCCAGTTCCTCCAGCACTGCGCCGCCGTGGGCGCCCCCGTCTTCGTGCACCCCTGGGACATGGCGGGCGGGCCCCGGCTGGAGCGCTGGATGGCGCAGTGGCTGGTCGGCATGCCCGCGGAGACACACCTGTCGGTGCTCGCCCTGATCCTGGGCGGGGTCCTCGATCGGGTGCCGGACACGTTGCGCCTCTGCTTCGCGCACGGCGGCGGCTCGTTCGCCTTCTGGCTCGGCCGGTTCGAGAACGCCTGGCACCGCCGGGGCGACCTCGTCGGGGTCTCCGAGTTCCCGCCGTCGCACTATCTCGACCGGTTCAGCGTGGACTCGGTGGTCTTCGACGAGCGGGCGCTTCGACTGCTGGTCGACACGATGGGAGAGGACCGGGTCATGCTCGGCTCCGACTTCCCCTATCCGCTGGGCGAGTCGCCGGTGGGCTCACTGGTCCGCGGGGCGGGGTTCCTCTCCGAGGACGCCCGCGCCAAGCTGCTCGGCGGCAACGCCGCCCGGTTCCTGGGCCGCTGACCCGGCGGGCCGGGCACCCCGGGTGTGGCGCCGCACCCGGGGTGCCACCTGGTCCGCCGGTGACGGCATGATGGAAAGGTTGCCGGCACCTACCCCGGAGTTGACTGATGGCCATCAGCCGTGCGGAGTGCGTCGCGCTCGACGCCGCCGATCCCCTCAAGCAGATCAGGGACGAGTTCGTCCTGCCCGACGGGACGATCTACCTGGTCGGCAACTCGCTCGGCGCCCCGCCGAAGGCCGCCGCGGCCGCGGTCGCCCGGACCGTGGAGCAGGAGTGGGGCGGCCGGTTGGTCGGCGCCTGGAACGTCTCCGGCTGGTACGACCTGCCGCTGACCACCGGTGACCGGATCGCCCCGCTGATCGGCGTGGGCCCCGGCCAGGTGGCGGTGGGTGAGAGCACCTCGATCGCCATCGTCAAGGCCGTGTCCGCCGCCCTGGGCCTGCGGCCGGAGCGCCGGGTCGTCGTCTCGGACCTGGCCAACTTCCCCACCGACCGCTACATGGTCCAGGGGCTGGCGGAGGCGCTGGGCGGCTACGAGATCCGTGACGTCACCGGTGTCGAGGACCTCTCCGGCGCTCTCTCCGAGGACGTCGCGTGCGTGCTGCTGTCGGAGGTGGACTACCGGACCGGCGCCCGGCACGACACGGCGGCGGTCACCGCGCTGGTCCAGGCGGCGGGCGCGCTGATGATCTGGGATCTGTGCCACAGCGCCGGCGCGTACCAGGTGGACGTCTCGGCGGCCGACCTGGCGGTCGGCTGCACCTACAAGTACCTGAACGGCGGTCCGGGGTCCCCGGCCTTCGTCTACGTCCACCCGGACCACCAGGCGGCGGGGCGGCACCTGCTGACCGGCTGGCACGGTCACGCGGAGCCGTTCGCGTTCGAACCGGACTTCCGTCCCGCCGACGGCATCCGGCGCTTCACGGTGAGCACCCCGCACGTGGTGTCCTACGCCCCGCTCAACGCCTCGCTCGACATCTGGGAGCGCGTCGACCTGGCCGCCGTACGGGCCAAGAGCGTGGCACTGACCTCGCTCTTCATCGAGCTCGTCGAGGAGCTCTGCGCGCCGCACGGGCTGGGGCTCCTCTCGCCCAGGGACCCGGAGCGGCGGGGCAGCCAGGTCAGCTTCAGCCACCCGGACGGCTATCCGGTCATGCGCGCCCTGATCGACCGTGGCGTCCACGGTGACTTCCGCGCGCCCGATGTCCTCAGGTTCGGCTTCGCGCCGCTCTACATCCGCTTCGTGGACGTCTACGACGCGGCCGTGACCCTGACCGAGGTGCTGGAGAAGGAGAGCTGGCGCGACGACCGCTACAGTCGGCGCCTCGCCGTCACCTGAGCGTCCCCCGCCGGGGGACGCTCAGCGGTCGCTCAGCCTGCGTCCCCCGAACATCGGGTGCCTGGTCTCCCAGTACCTCCAGCCCTCCACCCGCGCGGGGATGTTGGCTATGCCGGCGGTGACCTTGCGCACCCGGCAGTTGTAGACCTGGCGCCACGCCGTGAAACTCACCCGGTATCCGAAGACGCGGTACCACAGGTTGCCGTACATGCCGTCGCTGATCTCCCGGGTGTACTCGTGCCCGGTCTCGACGATGTGCTCGTCCGCGAGCAGCGGGTTCACGTCGTTTCGCAGCTGGCGGATCAGCTTTCCCGTCTCGATCTCGCTGACCTTCTCCCTTTCTATCTCCATCTCGGCGTACACGCGGTGTTGCCGGACGACCGACGCCGCCATCGTGCCGCCGGGGCCGTCGATGAACCGGGTACGGGGAACGAAGAAGTTCCTCGGCCTGAAGGAATGGAATCTGAAGAAGGACCTCGGCCTGCACTTCCTGCGTGCCTGTTCCGCGAGCGAAGGGTGGGAGCCGGAGGAGTCGGCGGCGGAGGGGGGTTCGGTGCTGACCGAGGCGATGGGCGAGGTCGGGTCGGGTGGCGGCTCGACGAGCGCGGACGAGCCGGTGGTCGAGGTGCTGGTCGAGGCGGCGGTCGAGGCCGGGGCGGGTGGCGGGACGTTGGACGCGGCTGCGGCCGCGGGTGTGGAGACGGTGACGGCGAGGGCCAGGGACAGTACGGCCGTCCCCTTCATCGGCCGGCGTCCCCTGCACCGGTTGAGGGGACCGCCGGGTTCGTTCGGGGTCCGGGAGTGGACATGGAGACCTCACTCCTTTCCACACGTGATCCACGACCGATTCGCCGGCCGGGCCGTCACCCGGCACAACCCGGCGGGACAGTGACGATGCTTACAGCCGGGATTCGCCGCCACGTGGTGCCACGCCGAACTCCACCCCACCGAACAGGGAAAGAGCGGCCCTGTTTTCCGGCGCCTTCGTGACGGTCCTCAGCGGGGAACGATCGGCAGGGTGATGTGGGAGTCGGGGAAGACGGTCTGGTGCTGGACGACGAACTCGTCCAGCGCCGATTCCGCGGAGGTGCGGCCGTTGCCGGGGTTGAGGTCGAATCGCGGGAAGTTGGAGCTGGAGATCTCCACGCGGATGCGATGCCCGGCCTTGAAGACCTGGCTGGTGGCCACCAGGCTGATCACGAACTCGGCGGGGCTGTCCGGCTCGGTGCGGGCCCTGAGGATGCCGTCGATCACGCTCATCGCGCGGCCGTCGGGGTGGACGTCGACCAGCTTGGCCGTCCAGTCGGTGCTGACCGCCGAGGTCGCCGCCCGCAGCGTGACCTGGAGCGGGCCGGTCACCTCGATGTCCGATTCGAGGACGTCGGTGGTGAAGCAGAGCACGTCGTGCCGGAGTTCCACCTCGCGCTGGTCCTGCGGGCCGACATTGGTGGCGTCGGCGAGCAGCAGCGGACCTCCTACCGTGGGAACCGGGTCGCGGGGGTCGAACACGAACGTGGAGGGGGCGGTCCTCGCGGGGGTGTCGGTCGACAGGCTGCCGTCGGAGTGCAGGTGGTAGCGGGTGTAGACGGCGCGGGCCGGCGGCCAGGCCTCCTCGTCCCGCCACACGTTGTCACCCATCACGAAGATTCGCACGGCCGGACCCCGGTCCGCGCCGCGCAGGAACTCCAGCTGCCGGCTCTCCAGCCGGGCCGCCGCCGCCGAGGCGGCGAAGCCGAAGTCGAGGGCACCGGTGCCCGCCGTGCCGGGACCGTGTGACCAGGGCCCGATGACCAGCGGACCACCCAGGCGGCGGTGGTTCTCCAGGGTGCCGACGAGGAACAGGTCGAACCAGCCGGCCGTGTGCATGACCGGCACCTCGATCCGGTCGTGCCGCAGCGTCTCGGCCAGGCCCTCCCAGTAGGCGTCCCGCCTCGGGTGCGAGGTCCACTCCTGCCACCACGGGATGGCCGGGATGTCACGGAGCGGGAGCGTCCGCGCGGCCCGCGCGGGATCGCCGATGACGGGCAGCAGCGCGCCGAACCCGGCACCCACGTCCTCGCCCGCCGCCGTCCGGTGCAGCAGGTCGAGCATCGACTGCATCGATCCCCAGTTCAGCGCCGACCCCAGGGCGAACGCCCCGCCGTGGTACTTCAGCCCGTCGTAGAAGTCGTGCGGCGTCATGGACGCGACCACGGCCTTGAGTCCCGGCGGGCGCGTCGCCGCGGCCTGGAGCGCGCATCCGGCGAGGTACGACATCCCGGACGCCACGACCTCGCCGTTCGACCACGGCTGGGCACAGATCCACTCGATGGTGTCGTAGCCGTCCGTTCCCTCGTCCAGCCAGGGCCGGAACGTGCCGTCACTGCTGCCGCGCCCCCGGCAGTGCTGGAGCACCACCGCGAACCCGGCCTCCAACGCGGGGATCGTCGGCGTCATCCGGAACGAGCCCTCGCCGTACGGGGAGCGGACCAGCATGGTCGGGAACGGTCCGCCCGAGGCGGGACGGTGGACGTCGCCGCGGAGGATCGTGCCGTCGCGCATGGGGACGGGGGTGTCGTGCTCGGCGGCGAGGGGCAGCGGTGCGCGGTTGAGTTTCGCCATCGGGGGGCTCCTCAGGTCAGGGTGTAGGCGTCGTAGCGGACGGCGTCGGCGGTGCGGGCCGCCGAGGCCACGGCCAGGGTGCGGTTGAGCCACAGGTAACGCTCGTCGCCGGTCTCGAAGCGGCAGAACAGCCGGAAGTAGTACTCGCCGGGGTCGACGGGCTCGCCCAGAGACAGGCGTTCCAGGACGGAGGGAGGGCCGTGCCGCACCCCGCTGGTGGAGACGAACAGGTGCGCGCCGTCGTGGGTGCGCAGCGTGTAGCGAGTGTCGATGCTGGCCATGCCGTCGGCGTGCAGGACCTGCCAGTCGGCGCCGCCGGGCAGCACGGTTCCCGACAGGCGCGGCCCCTCGAACGATCCGCCCACGATGTTGATCACCCGGCGCCTGCCCCACGGGGAGTCGCCGAGGTCGATGATCGGGTCGAGTTCCACGTGGAACGCGGCGAGCGGTTCGAGGTTCACCGCGTCACGCTCCAGGACGGGCGCTCGTTCAGCGACACCGGGTCGAAGCCGGCCGTGCGCTTGTACGACGCGGCGATCTCGGCCCGCTCGGCGAGGGGGACGACCCGCTCGATGTCGTCGAAGCCGTCCGGGGCACGCTCGTGGGCGAGCTTCATCACCACCTCGGGGCCCATCCGCCGGTTGGACAGCTGCAGCGCGGTGGTCACCGGGCGGCGGGCCGTCTCGTAGGCGGCGAGGTCGCCGTGCGCGAGGGAGTGGGCGAGCACCCGGGCGTCGATGATCGCCTGGGAGGCGCCGTTGGAGCCGATCGGGTACATGGCGTGGGCGGCGTCGCCCAGCAGGGTCACGTTGCCCGACGTCCAGTACGGCAGCGGGTCGCGGTCGACCATCGGGTACTCGTACGCCGCCTCGGCGCCGGAGATGATCCCGGGCACGTCCAGCCAGTCGAACCGCCAGTCCGCGAAGTGCTCGACGATCCTCCGCGGGTCCGCCGGGCGGTTCCAGTCGCCCCGGGCCGGGGCCTCGCCGTCCAGCGGGCGTTCGGCGATCCAGTTGATCAGTGTCCGCTCGCCCGTCTCGATCGGGTAGGCCACGAACTTCCGCGTGCCGTCCCCGGCCATGATCATGGACCGCCCGGTCAGGAACGGCTCGCCGTAGGTCGTGCCGCGCCACAGGACCAGCCCGTTCCAGGGCGGCGGTCCCTCGCCGGGGAACAGGTGCGCCCGGACCGCCGAGTGGATGCCGTCCGCTCCGACGAGCAGGTCGTCCGCCTCGATCCGCAGGTCGCCCGTCCCGATCCGCAGGCCGTCCGAGCCGGATCCAGGGCGCGGGCCGGTGGAGACGACGCGGCTGCCGGTCCGTACGGCCTGCGCGCCGAGGCGCTCGGTCACGGCCTCCAGCAGGAGCATCTGCAGGCGTCCGCGGTGGACCGAGTACTGCGGCCAGCCGTATCCCGCGCCCAGGCCCCTGGGCTCCGACCAGATCGGCGTGCCGTACCGGTTGAAGTAGGCCAGCTCCCCGGTGGCCACCCCGATCTCGGCCAGCCGCTCCGCGAGGCCGAGCTCGGTGAGCTCGCGCACGGCGTGCGGCAGCAGGTTGATGCCCACCCCCAGCGGGCGGATCTCCCCGGCGGCCTCGCACACGACCACGTCCTCGAAGCCGGCGGCGTGCAGGCTGAGCGCCGTCGCCAGCCCGCCGATGCCGCCTCCGGCGATGACCACCCGCACAGCTGCCTCCCAGAGATTGTTATGGCCGTAACAATATTCACGACGGACCTCTCGTTGCGCAAGACTTGGCCGATGGACAGAGCAGACCTCCGGTACGCCGCCTACGCGCGTGAGCGCCTGGCGGCCATGCCGCCCCCGGCCGACGCCGAGGCCTTCGCGCTGGCCTACAACCTGCTCCAGCTGGCCTACCTGCTGGTCACGGACCTGGAGACGCGGATCCACCGCCCGCGCGGCTGGACCCTGCCCGGCTTCCGCCTGATGTTCAAACTCTGGCTGCTCGGCCCCACCCAGCCCGCCAGGCTCGCGGAGATCTCGGCCACCTCCCGCTCCGCGGTGACCAACGCCGTCAACACCCTTGAGCGGGACGGCCTGGTCGAGCGCCGCCCGCTCCCCGAGGACAGGCGGGCCGTGGTGGTCGGCCTCACCTCGGCGGGCGAGGCGGCGGTCCGCGAGATCTTCGCCGAGCAGACGAGCAGGGAACAGGAGTGGTTCTCCTGCCTGGGGGCCGATGAGCGCGGGAACCTCACGGACCTCCTGGGCCGGGTCCTCGCCGCCCGGCCGGAGGACGCCCCCTGAGCGGAGCCGGCTCGGGCGCCCGCCCGGCTCAGGGACGCGGGATGCTCCGCAGATTCGCCTTCGCCATGTCGACCATGCGCCCGACCCCACCGGTGAGCACGATCTTGCCCGCGGCCAGGGCGAACCCCTTCACCTGCCCCGTGGTGATGCGCGGCGGCATGGCCAGCACGTCGGGGTCGGTGACCACGTCCAGCAGGAAGGGGCCGGGGGTCGCGAAGGCGGTGGTCAGGGCCTCACGTACGTCCGCGGGGTCCTCCACCCGCAACGACCCGATGCCGGCCGCGGCGGCGATCGCCGCGTAGTCGACGGGAGCGTGGTCGGTGCCGAAGTCGGGAAGTCCGTCCACCAGCATCTCCAGCTTCACCATGCCGAGCGAGGAGTTGTTGAACACCACGGTCTTCACCGGCAGGTCGTGCAGCCGGACCGTGAGCAGCTCCCCGAGGAGCATGCCGAGCCCGCCGTCCCCCGACAGCGAGACGACCTGCCGCCCGCGGTCGGTGAACTGGGCGCCGATGGCGTGCGGGAGCGCGTTGGCCATGCTCCCGTGCACGAACGAGCCGATGATGCGGCGGCGGCCGTTGGGACTGAGATAGCGGGCGGCCCAGACGTTGCACATCCCGGTGTCCACCGTGAACACCGCGTCGTCGGCGGCGAGCTCGTCCATCAGGTTCGCGACGTACTCGGGGTGGATCGGGCGGTGGTGCTCGATGTCGTGCGTGTAGGCCTCCACGACGTTCTCCAGCGCCTTCAGATGCCTGGCCAGCATCCTGTCGAGCTGGCGGCGGTCCGTCTTCTGCGTGACGTGCGGCAGCACCGCGCGGATCGTCGCGCCGACATCGCCGTGTACGGCCAGCTCCAGCGGGGTCCTGCGGCCCAGCCGCGCCGGGTCGTGGTCGATCTGGACCGTGCGCGCCCCCGGCAGGAAGTCGTCGTAGGGGAAGTCGGTCCCCGCCAGTACCACCAGGTCCGCCTCGCGCATCGCGTCGTAGCAGGCGCCGTAGCCGAGCAGCCCGCTCATTCCCACGTCGTAGGGGTTGTCGTACTGGATCCACTCCTTGCCGCGCAGCGCGTGCCCGACCGGTGCCAGGGTGCGCCCGGCCAGCCCCATGACCTCCTCGCGGGCGTGGCGCGTCCCGGCGCCGCAGAACAGCATCACCTTCTCGGCGCGGTTCAGCGCCTCGGCCAGCCCGGCCACCTGGTCGGCGGGCGGCACGACCGTGCCGGTCCCGGTCAGGAAGTCGTGTCTCCCGGTGGCGCGGGCGGTGGACATGCTCGCCACGTCACCGGGGAGCACCAGCACCGAGACGCCGCCGAGGCCGATCGCCTGCTGGACGGCGGTGCGCAGCACCCGGGGCATCTGCTCCGGTGTGCTGATCGTCTCGCAGAAGTGGCTGCAATCCACGAACAGGCGTCCCGGATGGGTCTCCTGGAAGAAGCCGGTGCCGATCTGAGTGGAGGGGATGTGCGAGGCCAGCGCGAGCACGGGGGCGCCGCTGCGATGGGCGTCGTAGAGCCCCTGGATCAGGTGGGTGTTGCCGGGGCCGCAGCTCCCCGCGCAGGCCGCCAGGCGCCCGGTGACCTGTGCCTCGGCCGCGGCGGCGAACGCCCCCGCCTCCTCGTTGCGCACGTGGACCCACTCGACGTGGCCGGACTTCCTGACCGCGTCGACCACCGGGTTCAGGCTGTCACCCACCACCCCGTAGATTCGTTCCACCCCGGCCTGGCGGAGAACCTCGATGAACTGCTCGGCGACGGTCGCCATGGTGCCCCCTCGTGTATGGCGTCACCGGTGTACCTCACCGCATTTCGCCGTGTCATTCCCCGGGGAGGGGCCTGGCCGGCCTCGCGGTGTGTCGCTCGGCGGCGGGACCGTTGCTTGTTCGCCCAGCAAAAGGCTCATGTCCGGACATGATGTGGCGCGGGGGATACGTTCTTTAGGGAGAGGGGGTACGTCTCGCCGAAAGCCTGTCACTTTCCGTGGCGCGCCGCTTACCATGCGACGGAGGTCACCCACTTTCGGAAGGTTCCCACATGCCCGGGCAGAACTCGGCGACCGCGTCTGACTACGTGTTCGACAACGACGGGGATCACTCGTCCGACCAGCACCGCTACCTCGCCCAGCTCCTTGACCCGCTGACCTTCGAGCGCCTCGCGCTGACCGGCGTCGAAGCCGGCTGGAACTGCCTGGAGGTCGGGGCCGGCGGGGGCAGCGTGGCGCTCTGGCTGGCCGAGCGGGTGGCGCCCGGCGGGCGCGTGCTGGCGACCGACATCAAACCCGGCCTGATCCCGTCCAGGCCGGGGCTGACCGTCGCCCGCCACGACATCGTCGCCGACCCGCTGCCGGTGGACGCGTTCGACCTGATCCACGCCCGGCTCGTGCTCAGCCACCTGCCCCAGCGCCGCCAGGTCCTGCGGCGCCTGCGCGCCGCGCTGCGGCCCGGCGGCTGGCTGCAGATCGACGAGATCGACATCACCCGCTGGGTGGCGCCGCCCACCCTCGGCGGGCGGGAGGGCGAGCTGTACGGGGCCTACATCGCCGCGATGACCCGGGTGCTGGGCGCCGCGGGCAGCGATCCGACCTGGGGCGGTTCCGCCGCGCGGGAGATGGCCGGGGCGGGCCTGGTCGATGTCGACCCGGTGCGCTGGACCGAGGTGTGGGAGCACGGCTCCGCCGGGCTCGGCCTGCTGATCAGCAACAGTCACCACCTGGAGGAGCGTCTGGTGGAGGCGGGGATGACCGTACGCCGACTTCGGGAGGTCCGCGAGGTCATGTCCGCTCCGGGGTTCGGCGCGCCCTCCTTCGAGATCCACTCGATCCTCGCCCGCAGGGCCTGCGACGGCTGAGGGCGAGAAGGCGGCGTTCCCGGGACGAGACCGGCTCTCCGGAAGGACGATCCGGGAGGTGGGCCCGGAGAGGACATGATCGAGAAGGGGCTAGACGGGCGGCGCGGGGGTAGAGGCCGTGGCATGACGGTCACGGGCTTCACCGCGCGGATCTCCGAGGCGTGGACGCGTGCCCGCCACCGTCACGGCTGGCTGGACCATCTGGTGCGTGCCGGGGTGCGCTACGACGAGGTGGACGCCGGACGGCTGTCGGCGGCGCTCACCTACTACTCGTTCTTCGCCGTGTTCGCGCTGGGGCTGCTCGGGTTCGCCATCATCGGCCAGGTCCTCGACGACCCGGAGGTGGTGCGCACGGTGCAGGGCTACCTCTCGGAGAACTTCCCCCGGCTGGACGTGCAGGCGCTGCAGGACGCCAGGAGCACGGCCGGCGCGATCGCCTTCGTCGGCCTGCCCATCACCGGCCTGTTCTGGATGGACGCCCTGCGCTCGGCGATCAGGGCCACCTGGCGGATCGAGGAGTATCCGGGCCGCCCCGTGCTGCGCCACATCATCGACCTGGGAGTGATGGCGGGCCTCGGGTTGCTGCTGTCGGCCTCGCTCGCGGTGGCCTTCGTCGCGGAGACGGTGCTGAACTGGATGTTCGCGCACACGGTGGGCGTCGACGACACACTGTCGCGGTGGCTGCTGTCGGCCGCCGCGTTCGTGCTCGGCCTGGCCGTCAACACCCTGCTGGCGGTCGCCCTGCTCTGCGGCCCGCCCCGGCTGAGACTGCCGCCGCGCCGGGTCCTCGGGCCCGCGCTGCTCATCACCGCCGGTCTGGAGGCCCTCAAGTCCCTGGGGCAGTTCTATCTGGAGATGACGGTGGGCAATCCCGCCTACCAGGTGGTCGCCGGAGCCGTCGGGATGCTGGTCTTCCTCAAGATCCTTAACCAGCTGATCCTCTTCGCGGCGGCGCTCACCGCCACCGGCACCGCGGGCACCGTGGTCGACCTGGCCGCCCGCCGCGCCCGCTCAGAGGCGGCGCGTGAGGGCTTCTCGCCGGACGCCCCGCGGAACCAGGCGGGTGGTTCCCCGGAGCCGCCTCCGGTCACCCCCCACGACGGCCCGCGAGGCGTCGGGCACCTCGGCACGCGGGATCCGGCCGTCTGATTTTCGGGTGTCCGCCGACGTCGCGCTCGGCGACCGGACGCCAGGGGCGATGCCCCGCCACCGGCTGCTCGGGCGTCGGTGGGCGGTAACGGAATGCTCTCGATCCGTGCCTGCGGAGACGGCGGTTTCGGGTGCCCGCACCCGCGCTGAGCTGCATGATCGTCTGGAGTCCGGGCCCTCGCAGGTGCGAAGTCTCGTGATCTGTCGCGAACATTCAGATTCAATCTTCGCGCTGCGGCTTGAAGCCACATATGTCCCATGGGCATAGTGTGTCGAATCACACACGCACCAGTCGCGGCGTGCGACCGCCGGGCTCTCCGAGCCCGGCGGCTGTCGGCTACGCGCAGGAACCGCGGATTGGACAAGACGAATGAGTTCCCCCCCTCCGATCCGCTCGAAGATCCTTAAGATCCTCGTCATTCCTGTGCTCTCGCTGATCGCCCTCTGGACGGTCATCGCCTACACGGCGGTCTCGCAGATCGCCGGCATCTCCCAGACGCAGACCCGCTGGGAGGTGACCGGAGTGCCGATCCGGGACATGATCGTCGAGATCCAGCGGGAGCGTCAGCTCTCCGCGGACGCGGATGGAGCCACCGCGCAGAGCAGGCCGCTCTCCGAGCAGCGGCGAGCCACCAACCGCACGGTGGATCTGGTCCGGCAGGCGATCTCCTCCGCCGAGGGCTACGAGCCGGAGAACGCCCCGACCGACATGCGGGCCCTGAAGTCGGCCATGGACGGGCTCGTTCTGGTGCGCGCCTCCGCCGACAACGGCTCGATGAGCGCGATCCAGGTGACCGAGGCGTACAACGCCTTCATCAGTGCCGCAAACGAGCAGTTCGGCGACTCGGCGGCGCTCGCCGACGTGTCCTCCTTCCGGATCATCCGCGGCATGAGCGCCTACAGCACCACCGCCGAGTACCTGGGCAGGGAACAGGCCATACTCGCCCCCGTGCTGAAGCACGGCAGGATGACGCACGCCGAGCAGGTGGCCTTCGTCGCGGCGATGACCAGCCGAAGGAACTACCTGACCAACGCGGAGCGGGACATGGGCCCCGAACTGCGGGCGCGCTACCGGCAGGTCGCCGGGGACGCCGCCCACCAGCGGCTGCTGGCCGCCGAGAACAAGATCTTCGCATGGGACCTGAAGGGGAAGCCGCCGCTGGACGCCGCCGAGTGGAAGCGGGACTCCGGGACGGTGCTGAGCACGGTCGACCAGCAAAGCCGGGACGAACTGGCCCGCGCCACGATCAAGGGCGGCGAGCTCAGGAGTTCCGCGTTCCTGCGCGTCGGGTCGGTCCTGGGCCTGGGCCTGCTCGCGATCGTCGTCTCGATCGTGTTCTCCTACCGGTTCGGCCGCTCCATGGTCGATGAGCTGAAGCGGCTCCAGTCCTCGGCCGTGGAACTGGCGGAGGAGCGGCTGCCGCGGCTGGTCGAGCGGCTGCGCAAGGGCGAGGACGTGGACCCGGCGACCGAGGCCCCCGAATTGGATCGCGCCAACACCGCCGAGGTCGACCGGGTCGTGCACGCGTTCTCCGCGGTGCAGCGCACCGCGGTGGAGGCCGCGGTCGGCCAGGCCACACTCCGCAAGGGCGTCGGCCAGGTCTTCCTGAACCTCGCCTGGCGCAACCAGGCGCTGCTCCACCGTCAGCTCACGCTCCTGGACACGATGGAGCGTCGCGTCGAGGAGCCGGAGATCCTGGAGGATCTCTTCAAGCTCGACCACCTGACCACCCGCATGCGGCGGCACGCGGAGAACCTGATCATCCTGTCCGAGGCGGCCCCGGCCCGCAGGTGGCGCGACCCGGTACCGATCTTCGACGTGGTGCGCAGCGCCGTGCTCGAGGTCGAGGACTACACCCGTGTCACGGTCCTGCCCATGCCGCAGGCGCCGCTGCTGGTGGGCGCCGCGGTCACCGACGTGATCCACCTGATCGCAGAGCTGGTGGAGAACGCCACGGTCTTCTCGCCGCCGAACACGGTGGTCCACGTACGGAGCATGGTGGCGGCCAACGGCTTCGCGCTGGAGGTCGAGGACCGGGGTCTGGGGCTGAACCAGGCCACCCTCGACGAGCTCAACGCCAAGCTCGCCGACCCGCCGGAGTTCGACCTGGCCGACAGCGACAGGCTCGGCCTGTTCGTCGTGGCCAGGCTCGCGGCCCGGCACGGGATCAAGGTCGTGCTGCGGCCCTCGCCGTACGACGGCACCACAGCGATCGTGCTGCTGCCGCAGAGCCTCCTCGCCACCTGCGAGGCACTGGCCGCCGAGGCCGTCCCCCGGGTGCGCCGGGCGGGCGCCCATCCGGGCGGGCCGGCGCGGGAGCTGACCGCGGCGCCCGAGGTGCTGCCCGGGGCGTTCTACAGCTCGCAGGACCTGCCGGTGGCGCGCACTCCCGAGCCCTCGCCGGGATGGTTCCCCGCGCCACAGCAGCGGCAGGAGACCCCGGCCCCCTCGATACCCGTGCGGCGGGCGGTGCCCGTACCGGACATCGACGATGACCTGGACGGGTTGCCGGTGCGGGTGCGGCAGGCCAACCTGGCCCCCCAGCTCCGCCAGACACGCTCACCTGAGCGGCGCGACGTTCCCGCGCGTACTCCCGAGGAGCTCTCAAACCTCATGTCGTCCATGCAACAAGGCTGGCAGCAGGGTCGCAGCCAGGCCGAGCAGGACCAGGACGTGTGGAAGCGAAAGGATGGCCACTTCGATGCCCGACCCCAGATCTGAACTGAGCTGGCTTCTCGACGACCTGACCCAGCGGGTCCCCGGTATCCGGCACGCGATCGTGCTGTCCGCCGACGGCCTGGCGATGGGCGGCTCCCGGGAGCTGACCCGGGAGGACGCCGAGCACCTGTCCGCCATCTCCGCCGGGAGTCACAGCCTCGCGCTGGGCACCGGGCGGCACTTCGGCCTCGGCGGTGTGCGACAGACCATCATCGAGATGGAGGGGGGCTTCCTGTTCGTCACCGCGGCGGGGCAGGGAGCCAGGCTGGCCGTGCTGGCCGCGGGCGACGCCGAACTCGGCATGGTGACCTACGAGATGGCGCTGTTGGTCAAGCGCGTCGGCGAACACCTGTCCTCCCAGCCGAGGGGAGCTGCCCCGGCGCCCGCCTGGAACGGTGCGAGATCGTGACGGGAGAGGATCCCGGGCCCTTGGTCAGGCTCTTCGGGGTGACCGGCGGTCGGGCGCGCCCGATCGGGGAGAGCTTCGACCTGGTGGCCATCGTCACGACCGTCGACATTCCCTTCGAGCCGGTCGGGTTGATGCCCGAGCATCTCGACGTGCTGTCGGCCTGCCGTCGGCCGACCCCCGTGGCGGACGTGGCGGCGCACCTCAAGCTGCCGCTCAACATCACCCGCGTACTCCTCAGCGAACTGCGCCGCGAGGGCCTGGTCACCATCGACAAGCCCCGGCCGATGGGGAAGACGATCGACGAACGCATCTACAGGGAAGTGCTGCATGGAATACGCGGCCTCTGAGCCGGGCATGAGCCCGGCCGACAGCCCGGCGATGGCCATCAAGATCCTTGTCGCCGGCGGTTTCGGGGTCGGCAAGACGACCATGGTCGGTACGATCAGCGAGATCAGGCCCCTGCACACCGAGGAACTGCTGAGCGAGCGCGGCGTCGGCGTGGACGACCTCGCGGGCGTGGAATCGAAGATCACCACGACGGTGGCGCTGGACTTCGGCCGGATCACCATCCGCGACGGGCTCTGGCTCTACCTGTTCGGCACCCCGGGCCAGGACAGGTTCTGGTTCATGTGGGACGAGCTCTCCGTCGGCGCGCTCGGCGCGGTCGTGCTCGCCGACACCCGCCGGCTGCAGGACTGCTTCCCCGCGGTGGACTACTTCGAACAGCGCGGGCTCCCGTTCGTGGTGGCGGTCAACTGCTTCGACGGCGCGCGGCGGCACGACCCGATCAAGATACGCAGAGCGCTGGGGCTGGACGGGGTGGCCCCGATCATCCTCTGTGACGTGCGCAGGCGCGAGTCGGTCAAGGAGGTGCTGACCACGCTGGTCACCTACTCGGCGGGAGGCGCCTTCCAGGCGGCTCAGGCGGGCGCCTGACGGTCGCCGTTCGCCTTCGGGGGTTCGGGGCGGTCCCCGCCCCGCAGCCTGTCACGCTCTCCCAGCAGGCGGGCGGTCTCCGCGGAGACCTCGGTGGCCAGCACGGCCGACACGACGTCGATCAGGTGGCTGGTGAAGAGCCGGTCGTCCTTGCCCTCGGGGCCCGCGGCGCGGCGGGCGAGTTCCACGTAGGTCACCCGGATGGCCATGAAACGCTGGTGCAACCGGCGCAGCGCGACCTCGGAGAGCAGCGGGGCCACCAGCTCGCGCCACCGGTTGATGCTCTGACGAGGATCGTCCCGCACGCCCCGCAGAGCGGGCAGGTCGCCGCGGTGGACGAGCTGCTCCATGATCTGCAGATAGGACCGGCCGCCGTCGGGGTCGGCCAGCTTGGCGGCCATCGGCCGCACCAGCGCGGCGGCGAGGGTACGGCGGGCCTCGGCCTCCGGAAGGCTCCCCCTGGACTCGTACTCGTCGAGCAGTTGGTGGCGGCGGGCCTCGATCTCGGGATGGTGCTTGGCGAGCACCGCGTTCAGCAGCCCCGCCCGATCCCCGAAGTGGTACTGGAGCGCCGTCGAGTTGCGCTGCCCGGCGGCGGTGTTGATCTCGCGGAGTGACACGCCGTCGATCCCCCGCTCGGCGAACAGCCGCTCGGCCGCCGCCACCAGGCGCCTGCCGGTCGCTTCCGGGTTGGGGGGCATACGCGCTCCTGTCTTGCCGGTGGATCCGCCGGTCGTTAAGGTAATAATGCATCTGTCTGAAATCATCAAGCAGTCGCCTCAAAGCGGCGGCACACGGCAAGGATAGAAGGCGTCCCCTTCTGACCTGTCGGCCGGAAGGTAAGGGGAAGGACCCCATGGCCATTGATTTCACCCTCGCCCCCGAGCACGAGGAGATCCGCCGCCGGGTACGGGCCTTCGTCCAGGAGACCGTCATCCCGGCCGTCAGCGGCTTCGACGACGAGGAGAAGGCGACCAGCCGCGACGAGTACATCCGGGTCATCTTCGAGCTGCGCGAGAAGGCGCGGGCCGAGGGACTGTGGCTGCCGCACATGCCCAAGGAATGGGGCGGCATGGGCCTCGGCCACGTCGAACTCGCCATGGTGCAGTCCGAGGCCGCCAAGACCCGGCTCGGGCCCTGGGTCCTCAACTGCGCGGCGCCCGACGAGGGCAACATGCACACGCTGCTGCACTGGGCGACCGACGAGCAGAAGGAGAAGTACCTCAAGCCACTGCTCAAGGGCCACCAGATGTCATGCTTCGCGATGACCGAGCCGGAGGTGGCCGGCTCCGACCCCACGCTCATCCGGACCCACGCCGTCAGGGACGGCGACGAGTGGGTCATCAACGGCCACAAGTGGTTCATCTCCAACGCCCGCCGGTCGAGCTTCGCCATCCTCATCGCCAAGACCGAACTCGACGTGCCCGAGGGCTCGCGCGGCGGCAACACGGCCTTCCTCGTCGACCTCCCGCAGGAGGGATGGAACGACGTCCGCGAGGTCGAGACGATGCACGGCTCGACCGGCCACAGCGAGATCGTCATCACCGACCTGCGGCTGCACGACAGCCAGATCCTCGGCGGGCGCGGCAACGGCCACCGGCTCGGCCAGTACCGCCTGGGCCCGGCACGGCTGGCGCACTGCATGCGCTGGATCTCCCAGGCCGAGACGGCGCTGGACATGATGGTCGACCGCGCGCTCAACCGCTACAGCCACGGATCGCTGCTGGCCGAGAAGCAGGGCATCCAGTGGCTGATCGCGGACTCGGCGATGGAGCTCTACCAGTGCAAGCTGATGGTCCTGCACGCCGCCTCGAAGATCGACAAGGGCGAGGACTTCCGTACCGAGGTCTCGATGGCGAAGCACTTCGTGGCCAACAGTCTCAACCGGATCGTCGACCGGGCGATCCAGGTGCACGGCGCGCTCGGCTACTCGACCGACACCCCGCTGGCCAACATGCTCCAGCACGCCCGCTGGGCCCGCTTCGCGGACGGTGCCGACGAGATCCACCAGATGCGCATCGCCGAGCGTACGATCGCGGCGTACCAGAGCACGGGTTCGACCAACGCCGCGACCGGAGGGCTGCCACTTTGACCACGGGGACCACGGGGAACACGGGCGCCGGGCTGCTCGGCGGGCTGGGGGGGCAGAGCCCGGTGGAGGCGGCCAACATGGTCCGCAGCGACCGGCTGGAGGGCAGGGTCGCCCTGATCACCGGCGGCGGCAACGGCATCGGCGCGGGCGTGGCCCGGCGGCTGGCCGAGGGCGGGGCCCGCCTCGTCCTCGCCGACATCGACGACGCCGCGGGCGAGAAGCTCGCCGACGAGCTGGACGCGACCTACGTCCACTGCGACGTGTCCCGGCCGGAGGACAACGAGGCGGCGGTGGCGACCGCGATCGAGCGGTACGGCAGGCTCGACCTCGCCTTCCTCAACGCGGGCATCACCTCGGGCTGCGGGCTGGGCGAGGACTTCGACATCCGGCGCTACCGCCTGGCGATGGGGGTCAACCTCGACGGTGTCGTCTTCGGGGCGCACGCCGCGATCCCGGCGCTGCTGGCGGCGGGCGGCGGCACGATCGTGGCGACCGCCAGCATGGCGGGCATCGTCGGCATCCCCTCGGACCCCATCTACGCCGCCAACAAGCACGCCGTCGTCGGGCTGGTCCGCTCGCTCGGCCAGGATCTCCAGCCGCGGGGGATCAGGGTGCAGGGGCTCTGCCCCTCGTTCGCCGACACCGCGATCCTCGGCGAGGGCAGGGAGACGCTCCAGCAGCTCGGCTTCCCGATCCTGGAGGTCTCGGCGGTCGTCGAGACGTTCGTCCAGCTGCTCGACAGCGAGGGCACCGGCGAGTGCTGGTTCGTGATCCCCGGCCGCGAGAGCCAGCCCTTCTCCTTCCGCCGCGCTCCGGGACCGCGAGTCTGAGGGGGAGCATACCGGGGTGATTTGTCCGAATTTTGGTGGTTCATAGGCTCCGGCGGCCCGTCACGGGGTAGAGCACGAAAGGGGGTGGACCCGCGGGGTCCGCGACCCTCTTCCGCGTCGCGGGGAGGAACACATGACAGCTCGACCGCATCGGCCCACCCGGCCGGCCCGGGTGCCCGCCGGCGCCTCCACGGCGGGAGACGGCGTCGCCATGGGTTCGGGCCCGGTCATCGTGGACGTCTACCTCGACTTCCTCTGCCCGTTCTGCAAGGCGTTCGAGGAGGCGGCGGGACCGGCGCTGGCAAGGTTGGTGGCGGGCGGGGCGGTCAGCCTCGTCTACCACCCCATGGGCTTCCTGGACGAGCTGTCCACCGACCGCTACTCCTCCCGCGCGTCCGCCTCGTCGGGTTGCGCCTCGGACCGGGGGAGGTTCGTCGAGTACGCCCACGCGCTCTTCGCCGACCAGCCCCCGGAGGGAGGCCCGGGGCTCACCGACGACGAGCTGGTCGAGGTCGGCCGCCTCGCGGAGATCACCGATCCGGGGTTCGGCGGATGCGTGCGCGAGGGCGTCTACCTCGACTGGGCCGCCCACGTGACGGAGACGGCCATCGAGCGCGGGGTGAGCGCCACACCGACGGTCCTCGTCCAGAACGTCCCGGTACCCGCCAACGCGCAGGCCATCCTCACCGCCGTGCTGGCCGTCGCCCGCTCGCGCCGGTGACCGGGACACCTCGGGAAGTGCCGGAATCCCGCGTCCTCCGAGGTGCGGGGCCCCGGCACCCCCGTACGTCAGGCGGTACCGGGATCCTCCCGCACCGAGATGGCGCCCGAGGGGCAGAGCCGCTCGGCCCGGCGGACGTCGGCGTGCGACCCGGGCGGCGGTGACTCGTCGAGGAGCACGACGGTGCCGTCGTCCTCGCTCTGGTCGAACACCTCCGGCGCGGTGAGCACGCACATGCCCGCTCCGATGCACCGCGCCGTGTCAGTGGTCACCCTCAGCGCGTTCTCTACCATCTGACCGGCAGCTCCCGTACGCCGTAGATGGACATGGTGTCGCGCATGCGGACCTCCTGCGCCGGTACGGCGAGTCGTAGATCGGGGAACCGATCGAACAGCATGGGAAACGCGGTGCGCATCTCCACGCGGGCGAGCTGCTGGCCGAGGCACTGGTGCAACCCGTGCCCGAATGTCAGATGCCCACTCGCGGGGCCGGTGATGTCCAGCCGGTCGGGATCGGTGAAACGCGAGGGATCGCGGTTGGCGGCCTGGACCGAGAGGGTCACCACCTCACCCGCCCTGATGAGCTCCCCGTCCACCTCGACGTCCTCCAGGGCGGCGCGGATCGGGCCGATGTGGATGATGCTGAGATAGCGCAGCAACTCCTCGACCGCGTTGTCGGCCAACGAGGGATCGGCGCGCAGCGCGGCGAGCTGTTCGGGGTGCTGCAGCAGGGCGAACGTGCCGAGCCCGAGCATGTTGGCGGTCGTCTCGTGCCCGGCGGCGAGCAGCAGGAACCCGATGTTGCCCAGCTCCTCGTCGGTCAGCTCACCGCCGGTGACGAGCCCGCTGAGCAGGTCGTCGGCGGGCTCGGCCCGCTTGAGCTCGACGAGCCGGGCGAAGAACGCGGCGACGCGGGCGACCGCCGCGCGAATGTCCTCGACGGCGGACTCCAGGTTCAGCAGCACCGCGGTGGCCTGCTGGAACTCCTCACGGTCGGAGTACGGGACGCCGAGCAGCTCGCAGATCACCAGCGAGGGAATGGGCAGCGCGAACTCCCTGACCAGGTCCTGGGGAGGCCCGGCCTTCTCCATCGCGTCCAGCCGCTCCTCGGTGATCTCGTGGATCCTGGGCTCCAGCTGCTTCATCCGCCGCACGGTGAACTGCGCGGTGAGCAGCCTCCGGTAGCGGGTGTGGTCGGGCGGGTCCATCCGGATGAACATGCCGGGGTCGGCCGGGCGGCGCATCTCCTGCATCAGCGGGAAGGGCACCGGGACGTTCAGCAGCTCGCGCCGGGAGCTGAACCGGGGATCGGCCAGGATCGACCGCACCGCGGAGTAGGAGGTCACCAGCCAGCCGACCCGGCCGTCGGGGTAGGCCATCCGGGCGACGGGCCGCTCCTCGCGCAGTGCGGCCAGGCGCTCGGGCGGGGTGAAGGGGTCGGGGCGGCCGAAGGGAAAGGCGATCGCCTCCGCGTGGGACTCTGTCATCCGTTACTCCTGTGCAGAGGTGCGGCTGGTCTCCCTCCAGAAAACTACATCAAATGTAAAATTACAATAGGTGCAGAGTATGGTGCTGTGCAGTAAGATGTCCGCATGAGTGAGGTTCTGGGACTGCGTGAGCGCAAGAAGCTGCGCACCCGGCACGCACTCATCGCCGCGGCGATCGAGCTCTTCGTCGAGAAGGGCTACGAGCAGACGACCGTCTCGGAGATCGCCGCAGCGGCCGACGTCTCGACCCGCACCTTCTTCAGCTACTTCGCGAGCAAGGAGGACGTGGTCTTCCACAACTCGCGAGACGGCATCGACCGCGCCCTGCGGGTGATCGCCGAGCGCGGTCCCGGAGACCGGGCGGTCGACCTGCTGAGCCGCGCCATCACCTCGGGGTTCGCCGCGCTCGCCGTCGACGACCAGCTCGCCCGTGAGATAGCGCCCATCAACCACCTCGTCCTGACCGTCCCCTCGCTCAGGGCGCGCGGCCTGCTGCTCCTCTTCGACAGCCAGCAGGAGCTCGCCGAGGCCCTGCACCGGGCGTGTCCCGACGAGCTGAACCTGGCCGAGGCGTCGGCGGCCGTGGGGGCGGTGATCGGCGGGGCCAAGCTCGCCGCCCTCGTCAGCATGCGGCACGGAGCCTCCCCCGAGGAGATGCTGGAAGCCGGACGCCAGGCCACCGAGTTCACCCTCGCCGGCCTGCGCGCCACCTTCACGCCGCCCTGAACCCTCCCGCTCGGGACACGGCGGAACCCGCCCGCCGGGATGAGTACGCGGGCACTCGATCCTGTCGGTCCGCAGTTCACAGCCGAGCAGGAACATTAAGGCGACGAGACCGAACTCCCCTCGGGGTCGTGCCTGCCGGGCGGGTCAGGAGGCCGGTACCGGCCGCGGTCTTGAGCCCGAGAACGCCCCCATGCCGTACAGCAGCGGGTTTCCAGGGCC
>NZ_JBFAOJ010000064.1:0-57318 GCF_040675205.1 Streptosporangium sp. NPDC049644
GGGCGCCGCCGATCGAATCGGCGGCGCCCCTGCCCGTGTGGTGCCCGGACGGGGACACCACCGAGCTCGGCCGATGCCCGGAACGGACACGACCCGCCGAACTCGGCCCGCACCCGGGACAGGGTCAACCCTCGAGGGCTCGGCCCGCGCCCGGGACGACACCCGGAACAGGAGCGATCCTCCGGATTCGGCCGGGAAGGGCACCCCGAATGCCGCTAGTGTGCTTGCCGTCTGATTTCCCTGCTGCCTAAGGCGGATGCGATCGTGGCGGACGACTACGCGACAACTTTCAAGATCGTCGATGTTGACGGTGACGGCCTCATCTCGGTCCCCGAGCTGACCAGGCTCATGGAGGTGCTCGGCCAGCCGATCACCCCCGAGGCGGCCGCGACGGCCGTCGCCAGGATCGACCAGGACGGTGACGGCCTCATCTCCCTGGATGAGTTCGCCGGCTATCTCGCCCAGACCAGGGGCTGACCGACCTGATCCGATCGGGGTGCCCGCCCGGGCCCGAACCGGGCACCCCGGTCAGGTCCGCTTCCCCGCCGCGGACACCCGGCCAACACCGGGTCTCACCGCCGGCACGCCCGCCGCCTCCGCGCCCCGGCGACGACAGGTCCCGCCGACCGACCGGCCTCACCGACCCCGGCCCCACCGATCTCGGTCTCACCGCCGGCACGCCCGCCGCCTCCGCGCCCCGGCGACGACAGATCTCACCGATCGGCCCCACCGGCCCCGGTTTCGCCACCGGCACTCCCGGCCGCCTCCCGTACCCCTTGGCCAGGCACGGAACCGCTCGGTCCCGATCAGTCCCTCCCGCCGAAGACGTCACATGTTGCATTTGAGACAAGAACAAGCGTTTGCTAATTGTCCAAAGTGTCAATTAGGTGAGAATCTGAGGCGCACTCCGACGGGAGGGTCTATGGCGACAAAGGAACACACCCGAATCGCTGTCCCAGGCTTGAACGGCCGAAGAACGAGATCTCACGACCTGCCCGACCATCGGCTGTGGCGTTCGGCTCCGGCCAATGTCGCCAAGCTCCTGAGGCCGGGCCTGGCCCAGGTCGCACACCAGGTGATCGAAGAGATCACGGCGCGGATCCCCGAGTACGCCCGGCCGGCCGACACGAACTACATCAAGGCCATCAGGCTGGCCGTGGACGAGGCCCTGCGCCAGTTCGTCGACCGGATCGAGAACCCCAACGCGCCGTGGGAGCCCGACGTCTTCCGGACGATCGGGCGCGGCGAGGCCAACGAGGGCCGCAACCTCGACCCGCTGCAGACCGCGATGCGCCTGGGCGCCCGGGTCGCCTGGCGGCGGCTCACCGAGCAGTCCGAGCAACTCGGCCTCACCCCGCAGCACCTCTACGACCTGGGGGAGGCCATCTTCGTCTATCTCGACCAGCTGGCCGACGCCGCGGCCGAGGGGTTCGAGGAGGCCAGGGCCCGCGCGGCCGGGGAGATCGAACGCCGCCGGCACCGGCTGATGGACCTGCTGCTCAGCCAGCCGGCCGCGTCCCCCGACGCGATCGTCGAGCTGGCCAAGACCGCCGGATGGCGGCTGCCCAAGACCGTGGCCGGGGTCGCGCTGGAGGAGCACCCCGGTGGCTACCGTCCCCCCTCACTGCCGCCGGACGTGCTGGCCGGCCTCGACCGGCCGGGCCCCTGCCTGATCGTGCCCGACCCCGACGGCCCAGGGCAGGCCCAGACCCTGGAGAAGGGCCTGCGCGGCTGGAAGGCGGCCGTGGGTCCCGCAGTCCCGCTGGCCGCCGCCGCGACCTCGCTGCGCTGGGCCCGCGAGGCGCTCGACCTGCACAGGCGCGGCGTGCTCACCGAGCAGCGCGGCCTGCTCCGCTGCTCCGACCACATGGCCACGCTGATCGTGTTCAAGGACGAGGAGCTGGTCACCGCGCTCACCAAGGTGCGGCTGGCGCCCCTGGCCCATCTGCGGCCCAGCCAGCAGGACCGGCTGGCGGAGACGCTGCTGGCCTGGTTGCGGCACGGCCGGGGGGCCGGGGAGGTCGCCGCCAGGCTCCACGTGCACCCGCAGACCGTGCGCTATCGCCTGCGGCAACTGGAGGAGCTGTACGGCGACCAGCTCAGCGACCCGGATGTCCGGTTCGAGCTGGAGATCGTCCTGCGGGCCCGCCAGTCCGCCGCCGCCGGCACGGCCTGATCACCGCGGACGACTCCCGGAAAGCCGGAAACGGCCTGGTCATCGCAGGCCGTCCGGCAGACCGGAGACGACCGGCCGCCGCGTGATCATCCGATCCGGTGAACGTTTCCGGTCACTGCCAGCCTCGGAACAGCCTGAGCCGGTCCTCGCCGACGCGCTCCCTGAGCGCGTGGTCCTCGACGCCGAGGTCCTCGGCGGGCGCCAGGGCGAGCACGCCGACCTTGCCGACGTGCTCGTTGAGCTGCACGGCGCGGGCGGCGGCGCCGGTCTCGGCGAGCGGGTAGACGGCCGACAGGGTGGGATGCAGCAGGCCCAGCGAGAGCAGCCGGTTGACCTCGTGGCACTCCTGGTAGTTCGCCCCGTGGGAGCCGACGATCCGCTTGAGCTTCATCCACAGGTGCCGGTTGTCGTACGCGTGGTCGTAGCCGCTGGACGACCCGCACGTGACGACCGAGCCACCGCGCCGCGCGACGTAGACGGAGGCGCCGAAGGTGTCCTGACCGGTGTGCTCGAAGACGATGTGCGGGTCCTCGCCGACCTGGCGGCGGACCTCGGCGCCGAACCTCCGCCAGGACTTCTCGTCGCCGAGGTGCTCGAACTGCGAGCGGTCCACGACGTGTTCGCAGCCCATCCTGCGGAGCAGCTCCGCCTTCTCCGCGGAGCTGACGACGCCCACCGGGATGCCGCCGCCGTTCCTCACCAGCTGCACGCCGTACGCGCCGAGCCCGCCGGTGGCCCCCCAGATGAGCACGACGTCGCCCTGCTTCATCCGGGATCCACGCTCGCTGACCAGCATGCGGTAGGCGGTGGAGGCGCACAGCATGTTGCAGGCGGCCTCCTCCCAGGTCAGGTGTCCGGGCTTGGCCAGCAGCTGGGTGGACTTGACCACCGCGAACTCGGCCAGCCCGCCGTAGTTGGTCTCGAACCCCCAGGCGCGCAGGTCGGAGCCGAGCATGGAGTCGGAGTGGCTGATCGGGTCCTGCTCGTCGACGTAGGCGGGCGACACGACGACCCGGTCGCCGATCTTCCAGTGCCGTACCGCGGCGCCTATCCGGACGATCACTCCGGAGGCGTCCGAGCCGAGCACGTGGAAGTCCTTGTCGTGCCGGGGGTCCTCGCGCCCGAACCGCTCCAGGAAGGCGAATGTGGGGATCGGCTCGAACATGGCCGTCCACACGGTGTTGAAGTTGATCGCGCTCGCCATGACGGCGACCAGCACCTCGTTGGGGCCGAGCTCGGGCATGGGCACCTCGCCCACGTGGACGGATCTGGTGATGTCCTTGTCGACGCCGTTCACGCCGTGCCTGCTCCGGCCGAACATGCCCACCTCGCCCTTGCGGGTGTGCGCGGCCCTGAAGGTCGTGGGGACGTCGAGCCGCGCGAGCTCTTCGGGATCGGCACCGTCGACGACGGCCTGTGCGAGGGTCATTCCTGGCCTCCAAGGTGAGCGGCGATGACTTCGACGTGCGGCGGATCGAGCAGGTTGAGGTGGTGCGAACCGGGGATCGTGACGATCTCCAGCGCCGGGCTGAACGGGCCGAACCCCCGCGTCGGGTCGTCGGCATGGGTGTAGCGGACGTCCTCCACGGCCCACGGGGTCGGTTCCGTCGAGCGGTAGAGCAGCACCCGCCCCGGATAGCTCCCCGCCCGGTACGCCTCCAGCGCCCGGGTGTCCTCGTGCGAGGTGATCTGGTGCCGCAGGATGGCCTCCCCCAGCAGGTCCAGCACCCCCGACTCGGCGACGCGCGCCTCCACCAGCGCGAGCTGCCCGGCCTCGTCCAGGGCCACCAGTTCCTCATGGACGAGGTCGACCCGCACCCCGTAGGTCTCGTCGAGATAGGCGGCGAAGTCCGCGTACCGCCGCGCGACGATCTCCGCCCGCCCTGCCGCCTCGACCTCGTCGGGCAGACCCGAGTCGATCATCGCGACCAGTTCCACGTTCTCCGCGCCGAGCCGCCGTGCGATCTCGAACGCCAGGACTCCCCCGAACGACCAGCCCCCCAGCCGGTAGGGACCGGAGGGGCACACCTTCCTGATCTCCTCCACGTACCGGGCGGCCCGCTCCTCGACCCCGGCCTCGGGGCCGAACACCCCCAGGTCCGCCGGGCGCTCCAGCCCGAACACCACCTGCTCGGCGCCGAGCAGCCCCGCCAGCAGCGAGTACACCCCCGTGGTCCCACCCGCCGGATGCCCCAGGAAGAGCGGCACCCGCTCCCCCGCCTCCGTGGAGCGGACCGCCAGGTAGGCGTGGGCGGCGGGGGTGAGCGGGCGGACGAGGCCACGGGCGGCCTCCTCCTCGTCGATCTCCCGTACCAGGTCGGCCACCTGGGCACCGGTCCACAAGCCGGTACGCGGGCCGGTACGCGGGCCGGCCCGCTCGCCCTCGCCCTCGCCCTCGGCGAGCGCGCGGCCCGTCTCCCGGCCGAGGACGTCGAGCAGGACCGGCAGGACCTCCTCGGGGATCTCCTCGGTCACCCCCGGCTCGCGCCCGAGTATCCGGGTGAGCGCGGCGACGACCTGCCGCTCCGCCGCGTCCCTCGGCTCCACCCGGCGGGCCGGGGCCGCCGTGCCGCCCAGGCCGAGCTCCACGGCGACGGCCATGGCCACGTCCCCGAGGGTCGCCCCCTGCAGCATCGGCGCGGCGGGCACCGCCACCCCGAAGTCGTGCTCGATCGTGCCGCGCAGCCGGGTGGCCGCCAGCGAGTCGAGGCCCGCCTCGGTGAGCACCGTGTCCTCCTGGAGCCAGGCGGCGTCGAACCCCAGCACCGCCGCCGTCCGCTCCCTGATCTTGCCGACCACGACCTCGACGGCCCTGCCCGGCTCCATGTCGGCCAGGGCCTCGGCACCCGCCCAGCCCCCGGCGCCCGCCCCCGCGCCCGCCAGGCCGGCGAAGTACGGCATGCGCGCGATGCCGGGGAACAGCTCGACGGCGGTCGCCACGTCCAGCCGCAGCACGCCCGCCGCGTCCGCCTCGGCGGCGAGAAGCGCCTCCAGCGCCTCGACTCCCTCGCCGGGCGTGATGGGCGAGACGGCGGGCAGCGCCGCCTGGCTCGCCCCGCCGACCTCGGCCCAGGTACCCCAGTTGATCGTCGTTCCCGGCAGCCCCTCGGACCTGCGCAGGTCGCAGAGCGCGTCCAGCCAGGCGTTCGCCGCCGCGTAGGCGGCCTGGCCGGGCGAGCCGAGCAGCGCGGCCGCCGAGGAGAACGCCACCCACCAGTCCAGACTCGGCTGCCTGGTCGCCTGGTGCAGTGCCAGACCGCCGTGGACCTTGGCCGACCAGACCCGGTGCAGGTCCGGCGAGCCCACGTCGACGACGAGACGGTCGTCCAGCACGCCCGCCGCGTGCACCACGCCCCGGAGCCGCACCCCTCCGTCGGTCACGGCCCTGACCAGCCGTACGGCGCCCCCCGGCGCGGCCAGGTCACCGGTCACCACCTGGACGTCGACGCCCAGCTCGCGCAGCCGCTCGATCTCGGCGGCCCCCTCGGCGGAGGGCCCCGACCGCCCGCCGAGCACGATCCGCCCCGCGCCCCGCCCGGCCAGCCAGCGGGCCACGACCAGCCCCAGGCCGCCGTACCCCCCGGTGATCAGGTATCCCCCGCCGCGCCGTACCACCGGCGTCGCCCAGCGCCGCCCGACCGCGCCGGATCCGGTGCCGGGGCCGGTTCCAGGGCCGCCCGCCAGGTCGGGTACGGCGGCGAGGCGGGCGGTGTACCGGATGCCGAAGCGCCAGGCCACCTCGTCGTCCGGCTCGTCGGCCGCCAGCTCCGTCAGGAGCGACTCCGTGTCGTCGACGTCCACCAGGCAGGCTCGCAGCTCCGGATGCTCGAAGGCCAGGACCCGGACCAGCCCGCGCAGCGCGGCGGCCCCCGGGTCACCCGGCTCCCCGTCCAGTACGGCCTGCGCCCGGTCGGTGACGATCCTCAGGCGGGTCCCGCCACCACCGCCGGGCCCCTCCCCGGGCCTCGGCGCCACGAGCTCGCGGAC
Source organism: Streptosporangium sp. NPDC049644 (assembly GCF_040675205.1). Lineage (NCBI taxonomy): Bacteria > Bacillati > Actinomycetota > Actinomycetes > Streptosporangiales > Streptosporangiaceae > Streptosporangium > Streptosporangium sp. NPDC049644. Next base: position 6,164 of record NZ_JBFAOJ010000064.1, read on the forward strand.
GGTCGCGGTCACGGCGAGGAGCAGCGCCTCGCTCCCCGCCGGGGTCAGGCCCGCGGGGACGAGCAGCACGACCTCGTCACTCGGCGGCACCCCGGCCGGGGACGACGGTACGAGGCGGGTCGCCGCGTGCGGGGCGGGTCGCTGGGCCGGCACCAGGGGCGAGGTCGCGGCAGGAGGCGGGGAGAGGCAGGGCATCGTGAGTGTGCGGGCGATGTGTCCGGCGGCGGCGAGCCCGGCGGCCAGGCGCTCGGCCCGCGGGTTCTCGTCTCCGGCCAGGATGAGCCAGCCACGGGCCCGAAGAGAGTCGAGTCCCCTCTCCGCGGGCCGGGCGTCGGTCCCCGCCTCGGTGGCCCAGACCCGCCTCACCAGCTTGCCCGCCAGGGGCACCGGTAGCGCGTCGGCCGGGACGTCCCTGGCCAGCAGCCCGACCGGGGTGCCGTCCGGCTCCAGCACCTCGATCTCGACCGGTGTCCCCGCCGGTACGCGCAGCCGTCCGGCCAGCTCGGCCGGGCTCGGTACGGCGGCGACGACGGGCGAGTCCGCGACGATGCTCGCGGTGCCGTACCGGACCCAGACCCCGGCGGCGTTCCTGGCGTCGATCTCGACCTCGCCCGAAGGGGTGAGGGTGGTGGTGATCGTGGCGGGCAGCGGCAGGAAGCCGGTCAGGGTGACGTCGGCCAGCTCGGCCTGACCGTGCACGGCGAGGGCCGCCGCCTGGGCCAGGGCCGCGACCACGACCAGCGGCATGATCGGCAGGCTGTGCGGCCGCCACACCGTGGGCTCCAGCCGCCAGGGGACGTCGGACAGGTCGTCCAGCGTGGTCGTCCACACGTGCCCCGCCGGGCTCTCGACGTGCACCCCGAGCAGCGGATGGGTGCCCGGCGGGAGCGCGGACGACCTGGTGGCGGAGATCCAGTGGCGTTCGTGCCGCCAGGGTGACGGTGGAACGTCGGCGAGCGTGCCGGAGCGGGACGGCAGCAGCGAGGGCATCGCGACCACGGTCGCGGCGAGCTGGGCGCGGATCTCCTCGTCGTGCCCCCGGCGCAGGGAGTGGGTGATCACCGTTCCGGCGGGCAGGCTCTCGCGCAGCGCTCCGGCCAGCACCGGGTGCGGGCTGATCTCGGTGAAGAGGGTGTGACCGTCCGCCGCGGCGGCCCTGATCGCGTCGAGCAGGCGGACCGGGCGGCGGACCCCCGCCGCCCAGTAGGCGGGCTCGAAGGTCGGCACCTCGCGGGGGTCGTCGAAGACCGTCGAGTAGAACGGGAGCTCCGGCTTGCCTCCCGCGATGCCCTCCAGGGCCTCGCGGAGCCTGGGCAGGAGCGGCTTGACCTGCGGTGAGTGTCCGGCGCCCTCGGCGGTCAGCGTCCGCGCGAGCAGGCCGCGGGCCTCGACCTCGGCGGCGAAGACGGCCAGCCGGTCGGGGTCGCCGGTGACGACGCACTGCCTGGGCGAGGAGTACACGGCGACGTGCAGGTCACCGGGCACCTCCTCGGCGGGCACCTCAAGCACCGCCATGGCCCCGCCGCCGCCGATCGTGCCGAGCAGCGCGGCCCGGCGGCAGATCACCCGCACCGCGTCCCGCAGCCCGATCCCGCCGGCGACCACGGCGGCCGCGACCTCCCCCATGGAATGCCCGACGACCGCCGCCGGCCGTGCCCCGTACGCCGTCCAGAGCCGGGCCAGCGCCACCTGCACCGCGAAGATCACCGGCTGCGCGACGGCCACCCCCGGCGCGTCCGCCCCCTCGGCGATGATCTCGCGCAGCCGGATGTCCGCCTCCTCGGCGAGCATCGGGTCCAGTTCGTCGATGGTCCGGGCGAAGACCGGTTCCTCCGCGTAGAGGCGGGCTCCCATGCCCGCCCACTGCGATCCGTAGCCGGAGAACACCCAGACCGGCCCGCGCCCCCCGGCCAGTGCCGCTCCGGTGACGCCCGCCCCGTCCCGTACGGCCCGCAGCCCGGCGACCAGTTCCTCCCGGTTCGCGGCCACGACCGCGGCCCCCGCCCTGCCCCGCCCCGCCCGCCGGGCGAGGGTGTGCGCGACGTCGCCGAGCGAGACCTGCCGCCGGGGCTCCTCGGCAGGGGCGTCCCCGGGGAGGGCGCCGGGCTCGGCGAGTTCGGCGTCGGCCCAGTTCGCGAGCGTCCCGGCGTGGTCCCTGACCCGCTCGGGAGACACGTCCGTGAGCAGGAAGATCTTCGCTGCCGGCCCCTCACGCTCCGGTTCCCGCCGCCGCGGGGCGGGTTCCAGGACGGCGTGGGCGTTGGTGCCGCCGAAGCCGAAGGAGGAGACACCCGCCAGGGGGTACCCGTCCGGCCAGGGGGTGGGGGCGGTGACGACCCGGAGGTGTTCCCAGGGAATGTGCGGGTTGGGCCGGTGGAAGTGGACGCTGGGCGGGATCACGCCGTGGTGGAGGGCGAGGACCGTCTTGATCAGACCGGTGATCCCGGCGGCGGCCTCCAGGTGGCCGAGGTTGCTCTTCGCGGAACCGAGGAGCAGCGGCGCGGTACGGCCCTCGCAGAGGGCGGCGGCGACGGCGCGGGCCTCGATCGGATCGCCCAGGAAGGTGCCGGTGCCGTGCGCCTCGATGTAGCCGGGACTGCCCAGACCCGAGTAGACACCGCGCAGGAGTTCCTCCTGGGCCTCGGGGTTGGGCGCGACCAGCCCGTTCGACCGGCCGTCCTGGTTCACCGCGGTGGCGCGGAGCACCGCCATGACCCGGTCGCCGTCCCGCTGGGCGTCGGACAGCCTCTTGAGCACGACGACCCCGCAGCCTTCGGCCCTGACCATCCCGTCCGCCGACGCGTCGAAACTCTTGCAGCGCCCGTCGGGCGCGGTGCCGCCGCCCTGGTCGAACGCCATGGTGATCACGGGTGAGAGCAGCAGGTTGACCCCGGCGGCGATGGCCAGGTCGCTCTCCCCCGACCTGAGGCTGCCCGCGGCGAGGTGCGTGGCGACCAGCGAGGACGAGCACGCGGTGTCCACCGCCAGGCTGGGCCCGCGCAGGTCCAGCAGGTAGGAGAGCCGGTTGGCGGCGATGCTGAACGCCGCGCCCGTCGCCGTCCAGGCGTCCACCCTCGCGGTGTCGGCCGTGGTCAGGTGGGCGTACTCGTTGCCGGATATGCCGACGAACGCGCCGGTACGGCTGCCGCGCAACGACCAGGGCGCGACGCCCGCGTGCTCCAGCGCCTCCCAGGCCGTCTCCAGCAGCAGCCGCTGCTGCGGGTCCATGGTCTCGGCCTCGCCGGGGACGATCCCGAAGAACTCCGCGTCGAACCCGGCGATGTCCTCCAGGAAGCCGCCGTGCCTGGTCGTCCTGGCCAGCACCTCGGCGGTGCGGGGAGATCCGTCGTCGAAGGACTCCCACCGGCCCTCGGGCACCTGGCCGACGGCGTCGCCGCCCGCCATGAGCAGCCGCCAGAAGTCTCCGGGGCCGCGTACCGAGCCGGGGAGGCGGCACCCGACGCCGATCACCGCGATCGGCTCGTCGGAGACGACCGGCCCGGCCTTCTCCGGGGCGGTCCGCGCGCGGGGCGCGAGCCCCCTGGCCAGGCGGTTGATCGTGGGGTACTCCCAGACCAGCGTGGGTCCCAGCTCGCGGCCGAGGAGCACCTCCAACTCCCCCGCCACCGCGACGGCGTCGCGGGAGGAGAGCCCGAACTCCTCCAGGGGGCGGTCGGGGTCGACATCCGCGGGGGACAGGCGACAGCGGGTCGCGATACGCCCCGTGAGGAAGCGGCGAATCTCGTCTTCACCGAACAGGTCCACGTGGCAGCTCCAAGAACACCCGAGGTGGTCGGCAAACTTACCCAGACATATCGGGATAAGGGAGCCATGGCAGACCACAATCCATCTCGGCGTTTTATAACGAACGTGATAACGCCCGATATCTGATGAGATTTGTGGTTAAAGCGCAAGTAACAGCGTCATTTCGTTGCGAACGCTTATAGCTGGGCGGCGATCATCCCGCCTAGGGTCGCCTGCCACGGCCACTGTCTCCAGGCCGGGTGGAGGAACGACCATGCGACCTGCTCGACGCGGACTTCTGGCGCTGGCGACCGCGCTTGTCGTCGGATTCCCCTCGACCGCGCACGCCGCCCCGGCCTGGGCGTCGGCACCCGGCGACAGGAGCGGCGAGGCGGGCGCGGCGGTCGAGACCGCTCCGGGGGCGAACCCGGCGGGAAGGGCCGCCCGGAAGGGGAAACCCGCGGAAGGCAACACTCTGGTCGCGAGACCGGGGGGCAGGACCGCCTCGGCGGTGAGACAGGCGGCGAAACCGCAGCCGAGCCCGAGCCCTTCCGCCGGCAAGGGCGGCAAGAGCCCGTGGGGGCCCTGGCCTGCCGCCAGGCCGGGCGCCGCGCGCGTGGTCAAGGAGACCTGGCTCGGCCCGCGCACGCTCGACCTCCAGATCTCGTCGCCCTCGGTCAACGCGACCCTGCCGGTCCGCGTGCTGGTGCCCAAGGGCTGGTCGAAGGGCGCGCGCCGCACCTGGCCGGTCCTGTACCTGCTGCACGGCGGTGCCGACGACTACACCTCGTGGACCCGGATGACCGGCATCGCGAGCATGACCGAGGACATGGACGCGATCATCGTGATGCCCGAGGCGGGCCGGGCGGGTAACTATTCGAACTGGTACAACAAGGGCAAGAGAGGCGCCCCCGGCTGGGAGACCTTCCACACGTCCGAGGTGCGCCGCCTGCTGGAGACCGGCTACCGCGCGGGGAGCCGCCGCGCCGTCGCGGGACTCTCCATGGGCGCTTACGGCGCGATGAAGTACGCCGCGCTGCACCGGGGGATGTTCCGCTTCGTGGGCGCCTACAGCGGCGTCATGTCCACCCGCCTGCCGGGCATCCCCGAGCTCATCATGAACGCGCAGGCCTCCGAGGGACAGGACCCGCAGGCGCTGTGGGGCGACCCGCTCAGGAACCGGGACGTCTGGAAGGCCAACGACCCCGCGGCCCATGCCAGGAACCTGCGTGGCGTGAGCATCTACATCTCCAGCGGCACGACCAGCAGGCTGGGCGAACTCGACCCGCCGGGAGCCCCCTGGAGCCCGGCCCACCTGGGCGAGCCGATCTCCGCCTACACGGCCAGGGACCTGGTCGCCAAGCTCCGCTTCCACGGCATCAAGCCCGTGGTGCACCTGTACAAGGACGGCACCCACAGCTGGCCCTACTGGGAGCGCGAGTTCCGCAGCTCCTTCCCGATGATCCTGTCCGCCCTGGGCCTGAAAGCCGCCCAGGACGACGCTTCCGCACCCCGGGAGCAGGAGGACGTCTGGAACCTGCTCGGCGGGACGTGAGAGCGGGGCGCGCGGCGGGCGCCGACGACAGCCGGCCGCCGGGTCCCGGCCGGACGACCCGCCGCCGGCGAGCCACGTCCGGCGAGCCACGTCCGGCGGGCCTCCCGATGAATCCGCTTCCAAAGGCGCGGGCTCTCCTCCCGTGACCCATCGCCGGTCCGGTCCCGTGTTGACTCACCGTTGACCAGATAATAACTTTGAGTAGTTGTTTCAGCACTCAGCGTGGCGAGTGTTCGAGGCCGCGCGTGAATCTCGACGTTCCGTGACGGACGTTCGGCCGCGGATCCCCTTCCCGAAGGCGGCCCCCGGTCTCACGCGCGAGGTCGTCCGGTCGTGTGCCGCCGTATCCCCGCGAAGGGTGACCCGCGGCTCTCGCCTGGCCGTCTCGGGGGAAGCGCGCTCACACAGGAAGAGGCGGCAATAGGTAATGAGGAGCGCATTCAGCGGACGCGCCGGGGGCGCGCCGCACGACTCGCGCGGGGCCCGGCATCCGGTGACCGTCGTGGCCGAGCAGATGACCGATGTCCTTCTCGACCTTGGTTACCGCGTCGTCGAAGGCCCCGAGGTGGAGGCCGAGTGGTTCGCCTTCGACGCGCTCGACATGGACGACGACCACCCCGGCCGCGCCCCCGGCCGGGCCTTCCACCTCGAAGACCCCTCGGAGCCCGGCGGGAGGTCGGGCCTCGTGCTGCGCACCCGCACCTCACCCGCGCAGGTACGGGCGATGCTCGGCAGGACCCCGCCACTCCGCCTGGTCTGCGCGGGCCGCGCCTTCCGTCCCGACCCGGCCGACACCATCCACAGCCCGGTGTTCAACCAGGTCGAGGGCCTCGCCGTCGACCTGGGGCTCACCATGGTCGACCTGAAGAAGACCCTCGACCACTTCGCCGCCGCCGTGTTCGGCAGGGGCACGGTGACCCGGCTCCGCACCCACCGGGCCGCCTACACCGACCCGTCGGCGAAGGTGTACCTGGAGTGCGCGGTCTGCCACGGCGTCCGGGAGGACGTCTCCGCGGGCCCGTGCGGGACGTGCGGCGGCGAAGGGTGGATCGAGTGGGGCTGGTGCGGCACGGTCCGTCCCCGGGTGCTGACCACCTGCGGCGTCGATCCGCACAGGTACGGCGCGTTCGCCTTCGGCGTGGGCGTCGAGCGCACCCTGATGCTCCGGCACGGCCTGAAGGACATCCGCGACATCATCGGCGGCGACATCCGCTTCCCGCTCGGGATGGAGGAGTTCGTCCCCGGCGGCAGGCCCAGGCCCGCTCCCCGCCCCTGGACCACGGCCACCAGCCGGGCCGTGCCGGCCGCACGGGCCGTGCCCGATCTGGAGATCATCCCGCTGACCCGAGGCGGTCACGGCAGGAGAGGCCCGTGGGGACGGGAGGCCGGCGGGGGACTCACCCGCTCGCAGAGCCTGCGACGGCGGATCGGGCACGCGCTGGCGGGGGCGGGGTACGTCGAGACGCCGCGTTTCCCCTTCGTCTGCGACGCCGCGTGGGACGCCTTCGGCCTGGCGCCCGACGACCCGCGCCGCGCCACGCTGACGCTCACGAACCCGATCACCCCGCGCGAGCCGTCGCTGCGCACCACGCTCCTCCCCGGGCTGCTGGCCGCGCTGGGGCTCAACCTCACCCTGGGAAATCACCACCCGGCGCTCTTCGAGCAGGGAGTGGTCTTCGCACCCCGCACGGGTGCCGCCCCCGCCCTCCCGCTCCTGGCGGACCGCCGTCCCGCCGCGAGCCGGCTCGACGCGCTGAACGCCGCCGTCCCCGCCCAGCCCAGCCATCTCGCCATCGCTCTGACCGGCGAGTCGTCGTGGGCCCGCGCCGTCGACGCCGCGCGGACGGCCGCGCACGTCATGGGGGCCGGCCTGATCACGCGCCCCACCGAGTACCCGCCCTGGCTCCCTGGACGCTGCCTGGAGCTGCTCGTCGGCGAGGCGGTGCTCGGCCACGCCGGCGAGCTGCACACCGCCACGGTCCAGGCCCTGGGCCTGCCCCCGGGGACGAGCGTCATGGAGATCGATCTCACCACGCTGGAACATCTCACCGATCACGGAAGCACTTGACGTCCTCCCCGCCGGCATCCGGAGAGCCGGGGCGCCCCGCCCACCGGCCAGGTCTGCCGGTTCGCGGTCCCGGTGAAACCGGCCTGAGCCGCCTCACCGGGACATCGCGCGGTATCGCGGGAGTGCGTCAGGTGGTCGCGAGATAGATCTGGCCGAAAGCCTCGGAGAGCTTCTTGAGGTCGGCGGTCACGTCCACCTCGGGGTTGGCCGGGTCGTAGACGGCGGCCAGGCGGCGCTGGATCGGGGTGAGCTTCTTCAGCTGGTCCCAGGCGGTCAGCCGGTTCACCGCGCCCTGGGCGTCCTGGACGCGGGTCCAGACGTTCACCTGCTGGGCGGCGCCGTCCTTGACGGGCACCGACAGCCGGGAGGCGATCTGCTCATCGGTCACCTGGCCGACGAGACCGGTCTCCTCCGCGGCGATCTGGGCCAGGACGTCCCACGACCGGGCCCGGACCTGGATCCACTGGTTGCGGTGGGCCTGCTCGGCGTCGATCTTCCAGGTGTCGTAGCCGCCGTACAGCAGGCCGGTGTCCAGGGAGAGCTGGTCGACACGGCCCGCGATCAGCGGGGACTCGATCTTCTCGGGGGCGAGCAGCGGGTACCGCTTGCGCATCTCCGCCTTGCAGGTGTCGTTGGCACCGCAGGCGAGCTCGGGGACCACGGTGTGGACGCCCAGCCGCTTGCCGGGCGCGGCCTGGCGGAGGGCGTCGGAGGCCGCGGCGACGAACGCGGTGATCTCCGCGTCCGTCTTGAACGTGCTGTTGTAGCCCAGCTGGGAGGTGAACCGGATGCCCGTGACCTCCGGACGCGCGGCAAGCGCGCCGATGCGCTTGACGGCGGCGGTGAACGTCTCGGTGCCCGCCTTCCAGTCGTCGGCCAGTTCGGTGTCGATCCAGACCCTCAGCTGCCGGGCCTTCGCCGCGGTGATCGCCTGACCGGCCGGAGTCAGCGCGGCCGCCGCGACGGCGGGGTCCTGCGTGCTCGTGGCGGTCGACTTGGCGGCACCGGTCTGTTCGGGTCCGCTGACGGTGCCGTCGCCGCCCTCGCCGTGTCCGTCGATCGAGCACTGCTGGCCCGCCTCGCACTCGGGCGCGCCGTCCTCTCCCGCGCCCTCGGGAAGGGGGGAGTTCTCGTCGCCCTCAGCGCCGCCGCCGGGCGGCTCAGGGCAGGCGCCGGCCGAGCAGTCGATGAACTTGCCGTCGATCGGGCTGGCCCCCCTGAGGTGGGCCGCGTCGTCGCTGCCCCAGAAGAGCGCGACGCCGAGGGCCTCCTCCGGCTTGGCCAGCCAGTGACACACGACGTAGGCCGGGGTGTCGGCCCCCATCAGATCGTTGCAGCTACGGGGGTCGTCCTGCGAGTACGCGGCCCCGGGCGTCATGATCCCGACGAGCGCGAGCGCGGCGCCGACGGCGAGTGCCCGGCGCAGAGTAAGTCGCATGTCCTGAACTCCCCGGGTGAAGCTGGTCAAAACGATCGATCCACACTTTACCCAGATCGCAATGGGCTCAACAGCCCCAGTCAAGGACACACAGGACTTCGATACCTTCCGGCTGATCCGGCGTCCCACGCGGGCGGGAGCCCGCGGCATTGCAGGTAGCCGGAATGCCGAGATCCCGCTGGCATGAAGCGACAAACGGAGGCTGCCAGCGCAGACGGCTGGCGCCGGAGACGACACCATGGTGATGAGGGCAACCGCCCGTCTCCGCGGCGGCATCGCCGATGACGAGACTTCGCCGCCTTCCTTGAAAAGCGCACCGATCGGTGCAGATCGAAACGGGATCTTCATGCCGCCGCACGCCAACCCTTTGAGCAGCCGGTTCCACGGGCTTCCGGGGTCGGACGAGATCATTCGTCTCGCCCTGGCGACCAGTGACCTGCTGAAGCAGATGGAGAACGCCAGGAACCGGATCGACCGGTCGCTGGTCCAGCAGCGGCGATTCGTGTCCGACGCCTCGCACGAGCTGTTCACCCCGATCGCCGGGCTCAGGGCTCTCCTGGAAGAGGCCCGGCTGCATCCCGAGGAGACGGACCTGAGCGAGCTGCTGGCAGACGCGCTGGAAGACGTCGACCGGCTTCAGCGGATCGTCAGCGACCTGCTGATGCTGGCGAAGGTCGGCACGAACCCGCCGGACACGTTCGTCAGCACGGACCTGGGTGAGCTGGCCCGCGCCACGGTCTCGCGGCGCGAGGACGACATCCCCGTACGACTTCGGCTCGCCCCCGGGGTCAGGGCGAACGTCGTCGACGTGGAGATCGACCGGCTCCTCTCCAACCTTCTGGACAACGCGCAGCGCCATGCCAGGCGCACGGTGCTGGTCGAGGTGCGCAAGGACGGTGGATACGGCGAGCTGACCGTCACCGACGACGGGGACGGCATCGCCGGCGCCGACAGGGATCGGGTCTTCGAGCGGTTCACCCGGCTGGACACGGCCCGCTGCCGCAGCCGGGGAGGCGTCGGGCTCGGCCTCACGATCGCCCGCGACATCGCCGAAGCCCATCTGGGCACCATCGAGGTGGACGGCTCTCCGCTGGGCGGCGCACGGTTCGTCCTCCGCCTTCCGCTCTCCACCGCCGCACGGCCGGACGGCGGTGGAGAGACCGCTTCCCGCCGGGCCCCCACCCTCTGACACCTGCCCGGATGACAGTGGGATCCGCCGAACCCCCACCCCCCGACCGGGCGGTCGCCCGTCCAGGCTCCCCCGGACCGGCGACCGGGTTCCCGCTCGGGGACCCGCCCACCCCGGCGAGCCGGCCGTGGCCGTCAGTTCTCGATCGGCACCATCACCAGAAGCGACGTGCCCTCCTCCGCGGAGCTCGTGATCGTCAGCCTTCCGCCGAGCGTCTCGACGCGGTCCCTGAGCCCGATGAGCCCCGACCCCCCGCCGTACTCGGCTCCCCCGGTCCCGTCGTCGCTGACCGAGAGCCGGACCGTCGCCCCGGCCACACCGAGGGTGACGCAGACCACGGAGGCGTGCGCGTGTTTCACCACGTTGGTCAGCGCCTCCGCCGCGGTGTAGTAGAGAGCCACCTCGACGCGTTCCGGCAGGCGCGGGACGGAGCTCAGCCGGAGTTCCACCGGAACGGCGGAGCGGCGTGCGAGCGTCTTCAGCGCGGGTACGAGACCGCCCTTCGACAGGATCGCCGGGTGGATGCCCCTGGAGAGCTCCTGCAGGTCCTCCACGACCCCGGTCAGCCCCTGGACCGCCTGAGACAGCTGCTCCCTGAGTTCGGTCATCCCCGGCGGCACTCCGGCCTCCACCGCGCGCAGTTCGAGCCCGAGTGAGACCAGCCGCTGCTGGGCACCGTCGTGCAGGTCGCGCTCGATGCGCCGGCGGGTCTCGTCGGACGCGGCGACGAGGCGCGCGCGGGAGGCGGCGAGATCGGCGCGGGCCTGCGCGTTCGAGATGGCGGTCGCGATCAGCTCGGTGAAGTCCGTCATCTGCTCCTCGGCGCCTTCGAGCCTCGGCTCCCAGCGGCTGTAGAAGGCGAGCATCACCCCCCACAGAGAGCCGTCGACGATCACGGGAGAGCCGAGTGCGGAGGTGATGCCCATCTCACGGGCCCACCTCAGGATCGTTCCCGAGGTCTCCTCGTAGTTCGTCACCCGTGCCGGCTTTCCCGTCCGCAGCACCGTGCCGGAGACGATCGTCTCGCTGATCGGCCACTGCGAGCCGAGAGGCATCACCTTCCGCACGTCCTCCCGGAGACTCCATGTGCCCACCACCGTCGTGTGGCCGGGGTCGTAGCGGGTGACCGACACGTGGTCCGCCTTCATGAGGGAGCCCATCTCGTAGGCGACCGCGTTGAACAGCTCCGTCGAGGAGATGCCCTGCGCCACGAGCGTCGCGACCCGCCGCAACGTCGCCTGCTCCCGCGCGATCCTGCGCAGCTCGTCACGACTGGACGCCAGGACGGCCCCGATGTTCTCGCGATCGCGGGCCGCCCGCAACAGCGCCTCCAAAGAGGGCAGCATCCGGTCGCGCAGACGTCTTCGCACATCCTCCGACGTCCCGGCGGGAAGGACGAGCGTGCCGACCCGATCGCCGCCCTCTGTGAGCGGCAGAACCTCGCCCTGCTCTCCGGCGGGGACCTCGGCGAGCCGGATCTCCAGGCCCGGCGCCCCCAGGGTCCGGGCCAGGAGGCGCGAGGCCGGCGGCAGCGCCGCGCTCAGGTTCTCGGTACGCAGCAGGATGTGGGCCAGTTGCACGGAGAGGTCCGCCTCACGGCGACGCTCGTTCGTCTGGATGCCCAGTGAGCGCACCCGTGCCGCGATCAAAGTGGTCGCCAGCCCGACGAGAAGGAAGATCAGAAGCGGGGTCCAGAGCCAGTGCTCCCCGGGGAAGAAGAACCCCTGCGGGGGAAGGTTGAAGTAGTCGAAGGCGGTGGCGCTGGCCAGCAGGGTCACCAGTCCTGGCCACAGGCCCCAGACGACCGAGACCAGCAGCACACCGAGCAGGTAGATCCCGTCCAGGAAACCGCCCGGCATCAAGCGGACCAGAAAAAGGGAAAGAAAAACTTCCACCGCGATACACGCGGCGGCGCATACGATCCCCAGCACGAAAGATTGACGCTTTGTGTGCGTCAATGACGACAGCAGCCGCTCGCGCATAGATACTAAGATACTCGCATGTCAACGGGATATTTCACACTTCGCCCCGAACCATACCCCGCCCGGTGGACTTACGACCGACTGTCCAGAGTATTGGGAATTCCTTAACCCTAAAGCGACCATTCTTTTAATGACGGACCCGGCGGGAAAGACACCCCGAAAGGGCGATGATCATGCACGAGAACCGGATACGTGTGGCACTGGCGGACGACGACGTGCTTTTCCGCGAGGGGGTGTCGAGCCTGCTGGCACGCTCGGGCTTCGACATCGTCGGCCAGGCCGGAGACGCGACGGAGATCCTCCCCCTGGTCCGCGAGCACCGGCCGGATCTCGTCGTCCTCGACATCCGGATGCCCCCGACCCACACGAACGAGGGCCTTGACGCGGCACGGGTGATCCGTGAGGAGTTTCCGGAGACGGGGATCCTCCTGCTGTCGGCGCACATCGAGGTGGAGGAGGCGATGGAACTGCTCGCCGCCGGGCACCGGGTCGGCTACCTGCTCAAGAGCCGGGTGACCGGGGTCGGCGACTTCGTGGAGACGCTCGAGCGCGTCGCCCAGGGCGGCTCGGTCGTCGATCCGAGCCTGGTGCGGGAGCTCATCAAGACCCACCGCAGGAACGACCCGCTGGAGCTTCTCACCGCGCGCGAGCAGGAGGTCCTCGCGCTGATGGCCGAGGGCCGCTCCAATGCCGGCATAGCGAGCAAGCTCTGGATCACCGAGGGCACGGTCGAGAAGCACGTGCACAGCATCCTGTCCAGGATGCGGATACCGGGATCGGAAGACGATCACCGCCGCGTCCTCGCCGTACTGGCCTTCCTCGAAACCCGCTGACCCGGATCGCCTCCCGGGGAACGACCGGTGCGACCTGAGGACCGATGCGGGTCCGGGACCGGGGACCTGTGGGGCCGACAGGGCCGGACCGGTGGGGTCGGCTTGGCGTCGCGGGCCGGCCCGGCGGGAGATCCACGGGGCACGTCCCGGGTCAGGTGGGGGCCAGATCCCCTTCGTCACAGGCTTTCCGGAGAATGTCGCGAATCGCCGCCCCGGAAAGGGCTGACTTCGACAGGAACGCGACGGCGGGACTGGCCGTGATCATGTCCGTGAAGTCCTTCTCGGCGTGGGTCGAGATCATGATGATGCGCGGGCGGCCCTCGGGGGGCACCCGCGCGAGCCGCTGAGCGACGTCGAAACCGTTCTCCTCACCGAGGTCGATGTCGACGAGTGCGACGTCCGGCCGGGAGTCGCCGATCTGCCGTAGGGCCTCGTCGCTCGCGGAGGCCATGCCGACCACGGCGATCCCCTCCCGCTCCAGCAGCGCACGGGCGGCACAGCGGAAGTGATCGCTGTCATCGACGATCAGACAACTTACGGCCACACATCGAGGATCGCATGGGAACAGCGTCGGCACATTGCAGCTAGCGGGAAAATCGGGAGGCCACTGGCGGGTATGGAGCATGGTCGGCGAGCCTCGGGCGACCCGAACACGGTCAGGCTCCGAGCGCCTCGCACGCGCGTCCCACCCCGTCCTCGGCCCGCAGCCGCTCCCCCAGTCGCGCCGCCACCGCCCGCGTTCCCGGATCCCGTACGGCGTGTACCACCCGTGCGGCCAGTGCTCCCACGGTGGCCCTGCCGATCGGCAGCGGCGCGGGCCCGGCCCCCAGCGACGCCACCCGTGCTCCCCAGAACGGCTGGTCGGAGAAGAAGGGACAGATCACCCCCGGCACCCCGGCCCGCAGGCCCGTCCCCGTGGTCCCGGCGCCGCCGTGGTGCACCACCGCGGCCATCTGCGGGAAGAGCCACCCATGATCGATATCGCCGATGACGAGCATGTCGTCGGCGCCCTCGTACGGCATGCCCTGAAGGACTCCCCGCACCCCGGCCCTGCGCAGCGCCGCCACCACCGTCTCCGCCGTCGCGACCGGGTCGGCCGGGATCATGCTGCCGAAGCCCACGAAGACCGGTGGCGGCCCCGCGTCGAGGAACGCCACGATCTCGGGGCAGGGCGGCAGCGCGCGCTCAAGCGACCAGAAACCGGTCAGGTGCACGTAGTCCGGCCAGTCCCGTGGGCGGCCGACGATCCAGGGGCTGACCCCGCACAGCACCGGCACCCGATCGGCCCGTGCCCGCCGGAACGGGCTGCCCCGCATGGGTTCGAGCTTGAACACCCGGCCCCGCAGCCGGTTCACCATGCGACCGAGCAGCAGCCAGCTCAACCCCTCGACCAGCGCGTAGCTGGCCCGGTTGCCGGCTCCGCCGAGCGTGCGCAACGGCACCAGCGGGTTGGGGAAGGCCCGGGTGGGCTCGCTGGGCTGGAAGTGCAGCAGCGCGTACGGCATGCCGTACCGCTCGGAGAGATGGTGCCCGAAACCGCCCAGCGCGGGTGACAGGACGAGGTCGGCTCCGGCGCAGGCCGCGTCCACCTCGGCGACCAGGCGCTCGGCGAGCGGTTCCACGATCGTGCGAAACCCCCTGGCGAACCCGGCGGGGCCGCTCCGCAGCCACGCCTGCCCCTCCGCGGACTCCATGATCTTCAACGGGTCCACGCTGATCGGGCTGAACTCCAGCCCCGCCTCCTCGACCAGCCCGCCGTAGCGGCCCGCCGCCACGATCATGACCTGATGCCCCCGCCGGGCGAGTCCGGCGCCGAGCGCGACGCACGGCTGGGTGTCACCCCGCGAGCCGAACGCCAGGACCGCGATCCTCACCCGTACCTCCCCGAACCGACGGCTCGCCGAAACTCACCGATCCGGCGGCTCACCAAGGCGTCGCCACCCGGACGACTCATCGGAGCGTCACCAGGCTGATGGCCGCCCCCGTGACGACCAGCCCCGCGGCCGCGAGCAGGCCCGTCGAGTAGCCGGCCGTGAAGCTCGCGGAACCGTTGACGATCACCCCGATGATCGCGATGCCGAACAGCCCCGACATCTCCCGGGCCACGCTGAACACGCCCCCGGCCACCCCTGCCCTGGACTCGGGCACGGCACCCAGCACCGCCGACCCCAGCGGCATGGTCAGCGCCGAGCCGATCCCGATCACGCATACCGACGGCAGCAGTTCGGCCCAGCCGTCCCCCGGGCGCAGGAACGCGACGGCGGCCATGCCCGCGGCGACGAGGACGAGCCCCAGCGCCACGGTGCGCGCGGCGCCGATCCGGCGTTCGGCGAACGGCACCAGCGGCGTGACCACGACGACCAGCAGCGCCAGCGGCACGAACGCCAGCCCGGACGCGGTGGGGCTGAAACCGAGCACACCCTGCAGGAACAGCGCGGTGAAGAAGAAGACCCCGTTGACCCCGAGTCCCCAGAGCACCTGGGCGATCACCCCGCCGGTGAAGGTCCGCGACCGGAACAGCGCGAGGTCCACCATCGGGTCCTCGCCGAGCCTCTCCGCGACGGCGAAGACCAGGGCGGCGGCCACCGTGAACAGCAGCGCGACCAGGATCGGCGGCGAGGTCCACCCCAGCTCGGCCCCGAAGGTCAGGGCGAAGGTACCCGCCGACAGGACGACCACCGACGACGCGACCCCCGGAACGTCCACCCGGGCGGCCCGCTCGTCGCGCGACTCCGGGATCGCGACGGTGGCGAGCGCGATGATGAGGACGCCGAGCGGGACGTTGAGCAGGAAGATCCAGCTCCAGTGGAAGTGCTGGGTGAGATAACCGCCGACGACCGGCCCCAGGGCGAGCGCGCCCGCCCCTGACGCCATCCAGACGGCGACCCCGACGGACCGCTGCCGCTCGTCGTTGCCGACCGCGACGATCGCCAGCATCGCGGGCAGGATCAGGGCGGACCCGGAACCCTGCACCAGCCTGGCGGCGACGAGCGCGCCCACCGAGGTGGCCAGCCCCGCCGCGAGGGACGCCGCCGTGAAGACGGCCAGTCCCGCGACGAGCACCCTGCGACGGCCGTAGACGTCGGCCAGCCTGCCACCGGCGAGCATGAAGCCCGAGAAGGTGAGGACGTAGCCGGTGACGACCCATTCGAGTGCCGCCAGCGACGCGCCCAGCTCCGCCTGCAGGGTGGGCAGCGCGACCGTCACGACGGTGTTGTCCAGAGTCGTCACGAATCCAGCGAGCCCGATGACCAGCAGCAACAGCCCTCGCCGCACTGCCGGTGCTCCCGACGGCGATCCTGATGGCGACGCACCCGGCGCGCTCGACGCGGCGGACGGAGTCGGTACGACCTGGGCGTCCGGCCTGGGCTGCGCGCCCGGTACGGCCCGATCGCTCACTCGTCCACCTCTGTCCACTCCCAGCCGGATCCGTCGGCCTTGGGGCGTACGACCCGCGTGGTTCTGGTGCCCACGGCGACCCAGCCTCCCGCCGGTTCCTCCGTCTCCCGCCTCGCGGGCGCCCCGCCCGCGGGCTCCCCCGCACCACGCGGTACCGCCTCACCGCGCGGTACGGCAGCGGGCGGGGAGGCGGGGGCCGCCGCCCTCCACCGCACCCCCGCCGGAGGCCGCGGAACCTGGGGGACCGGAACCGGCGACGGGGCCGAGGGCGGGGCCGGGGTCCGCGGAACCGCAGGCGAGGCCGGGACCGAGGGCAGGGCAGAGGGCGGGGCAGGGGTCTGCGGAAGCGCAGGCGGAGAGGGGTCCGAGGGGGGCGTCTGCGGGGATGCCGGGATCTCCTGCCGGGGCGCCGGGGGCCCCGGCTCGATCGCCCTGGCCACCGGCCGTACCAGCGGCTCCAACTGGTCGATCAGATGGCTGCTGACCGGCGGCAGGCTCGGCACGCGGCGCGCGTCCTCCCCGGGTTCCGGCCTCCCCACCTCCTCGGGTACGGGCGCCGGAGGCGGGGTGGCGGGTGGCGTGTCAGGGGCCGCCGGCAGCCCGGCGGGCCGGCGCTCGGAAGCCGCCGGGGGCGGCGGGAAGTCACCGGAGCGGGCCACATTAGCGGGCCGGGGAGACTGTTCCATCGCGTCCCGCACGGTCAGCAGGGGCTCCGGTGGGGACGGCCTCTCCTGCTCCTCGGCCCAGTGCCAGCCGGGACCGTCCAGGTTCGGCTTGATGACCTTCCTGGTCCTGCCCCCGGCCGGCCCGGGGCCGGACGTCGGCGGTGCGGTGGACGCGGCGGCGGGCCTGGACGTCGGCTGGACGGGAGGGGGCGGCTCGGCGTCGAGTCCGGGCATGGGGTAGGGATTCGACCGGTTCTGCCGGAAGGAGGCATCCGAGATCCGGGACCGCCAGGGACGTGCCGTACCGGGCTCGGGGGACGGGACGCGGAACCCGTTGCGCGGGGCCGCCGGGTCCGGGCGCGGGCCCCGAGTCTCCTCCCGCGCCGCACGGGCGTTCGACACCGGAACGTGCGGATCCACGGGCACCCCCCAGGCCCCCTCCTCCGCGGCGTGGGCATACGGGTCCACGGGCGAGCCCCAGGACTCCTCTCCCACGGCGCGAACCTCCGGCACCGGGACGCGCGGGTCCAGGTGTACGGCCCAGGGCCCCTCCCCCATGGCGCGAACACCCGGCGCCGGGACGTGCGGGTCCATGGGCGAGTCCCAGGGTCCCCCCTCCGCCGCGCGGACGTCCGGCACCGGCACATGCGGGTCCAGAGGTGCGGTGGGGGGCGGTGGGAACTCCTCGGCCCACTGCCAGTCGCCGTCGCGGCCGGTCCTGATGACGCGTACCGGAACGGCGGGGGCGATCGGCAGTGGTTCGGCGGGCGGTGGCGGGGGAGGCCCCGCGGGAGCCTGGGAGGAGGTTCCGGCGGCGATCTGCGGGGGCCCCGGGAGGTGGGCGAGGCGGCGCGCGGGGGCGGCGCGGTGGGCACCGGGGGCACCCGCGCGCTCCACCATCACGTACGTGGCGGGAAGCTCGTCCGTGGCGTGCTCGCGGATCTCGATCCGCCGGTGGAAGCCGCGCAGGAAGCTCGGCAGCCACCAGTTGGCCTCGCCCATCAGCCGCATCGTCGCGGGCACCAGCAGCGCCCTGACCAGGGTGGCGTCCACCACGATGGCCACGAACATGCCGACGCCGAGCATCTTGACGATCGTGATCCCGGCCGTGGAGAACGCCCCGATGACGACCAGCAGCAGCAGGGCCGCGCTGGTGATGACCCCTCCGGTCCGCTCCAGCCCGACCGCCACCGCCACGGTGTTGTCGCCGGTTCTGAGCCACTCCGCGCGGACCCTGCTGAGCAGGAACAGCTCGTAGTCCATGGAGAGCCCGAACACCACGGCCAGGATCAGCACCGTGATCGTCGCCTCGATGCTCCCCGTCGGGGTGAAGCCCAGGACGCTCGCGAGATGGCCGTCCTGGAAGGCCCAGACGATCACCCCGAACGACGCCCCCAGCGACACGACGTTCATCAGGATCGCCTTGACCGGCAGCAGGATCGAGCCGAACGCGGCGAACAGCAGCAGGCCCGTCATGAGGCAGACCACCAGTGCGGTCCACGGCAGGGTGGCCCGCAGACTGGCCTGTAGATCCAGCTGGGCCGCGGTGGGACCGCCGACGACGACGTCCTGGAAGTTCGGCTCGGGCGGCAGCTCGCGGATCCTGTCGACCAGCGCGCGGGCCTCGTCCGACATCGGGTCCCTGTCGTAGCGAACCGCCAGCCGCACGGCGCCGCCGTTCTGGGAGACGCCGGTCACGTCGACGCCGGTGACGTGGTCGAGTGCCTCCAGCCGCTCGGCGAAGACCTTGACGTCCAGCGGGCCGACCGGGGTGACCGGGGTGATCCCCGAGTTCCCGACGCCGAGGGGGCCGCGCTGGGTACCGACCTCGGAGGTGAGCGCGCCGGGCGCCGACGCGGTCATCGGCCCGACCAGGTCGCGCTCGACGAGCACGATGACCTCGATCGGCGCGAGGGCGTTCTTGGCGAACCTCGTGTTGATCTCCTCGGCCACCTGGCGGCTCTCGAACCCCTCCGGCAGTACGCGATGGTCCACGCTGCCGAACCGCGCGTGCGCGAAGGGCGCGGCCAGCGCGACGAGGAGCAGCCCGACTCCGAGGAGGTACGCGACCGGGCGGCGCATCACGCTGGACGCGATGGTGTGCCAGGTACCGCCCCTGCGACTGCCGAAGTCGGGCATGACCTTGATCGCGTCCACCTTCGGCCCGAGCACGGCCAGCAGCGCGGGCAGTACCACGATCGCGGACACCATCGCGACCAGCACCACCGCCGCCGCGCCCAGCCCTATCGACCGCAGGAACATCTGCGGGAAGAGCAGCAGCCCGCTGAGCGAGGTCGCCACGGTCAGCCCGGAGAAGGCGACGGTGCGTCCGGCGGTGGCGATGGTCCGCACGACCGCCGCCTCGGTGGGTGTCCCCCGGTGGATCTCCTCCCTGAAGGCGTTCAGCACGAAGAGCGAGTAGTCGATGGCCAGGCCGAGCCCGAGCATCGTCACGACGTTCAGCGAGAACACCGAGACGTCCGTGACCTCGGTGAGCAGTCTCAGCAGCAACAGCGCCCCGGCCACCGAGAGCAGCCCGACGACCAGTGGCAGGCCCGCCGCGACCAGGCTGCCGAAGACCATGACGAGCAGGACGAGCAGTACCGGCATCGAGATGGCCTCGGCCTGCTGCAGGTCGGCGCCGGTCTGCGCGTTGAGGTCCTTGAGCAGCGGGATCCTGCCGCCGATCTTGACCGTGTATCCGGCGGGCGCCCTGCGGAGCTCGTCCCTGATCTTCTCGTACCCGCTCTGCTTGGTCAGCTGCCCGCCGCGCAGGGTGATCAGCGCGTAGGTGGAGTGCCTGTCCTCGGAGACGAGTTCCCCGGCCTTGGTCGACCAGTAGGTGGTGGTGCTCGCGACCTGCTCGGCGGGCAGCGCGCGGAGCGCCTCCCGCACGTCCTTCTCGAACCGCTCGTCGGCGGCCTCGTAGCTGGGATGCGTGTAGAGGGCCACCACGTCGGGTGAGTTGCCGCCGAACCACTTCTGGCTCCACTCGGCGGCCGAGGTCGACTCTGCCCCCGGGTCCTCGAAGCCGCCGTCGGACATCCTGCCGAACAACCCCAGCCCGAAGTAGCCGGCGAGGACCGCGAACGCCGTCCCCAGGACCAGCAGGGACCAGCGCCCTCGGTAGACGGCCCGCCCAAGCGACTCGAACATCAGACGTCGGCACCTTGCCCGTCGGCCGAGAACCCGTCGGCCGAGAACCCGTCGGCCGGGAAGGCACCGGTCGGGAAGGCGCCGTCCAGGTAGGCCCGCGCGCAGGCACGCCTGGCGATCTTCCCGCTGGACGTGCGCGGCACGGCCCCCGCCTCGACCAGTACGAAGTCATGCAGCCGCAGATCATGATTTTTCGTGACAGCTGCGCGGATGTTGGCCGCGATCTCGTCGATGTCCCGCCCGTCGGCCTTCCGTGACCGCTCGGCCACCACCACCAGCCGCTCGGTCTCCTCCCCCGGCACCGCGAACGCGGCCACATGGTCCCTGCGGACGGCCTCCTCGGCCTCCTGCACGGTCACCTCCACATCCTGTGGATAGTGATTGCGCCCGTCGACGATGATCAGGTCCTTGACCCGTCCGGTGATGTAGAGCTCGCCCCCGTGCATGACGCCCAGGTCACCGGTGCGCAGCCAGGTGCCCTCCTCCCCTTCGAGGACGTTGCCGAAGACCTCGGCGCTGCGCTCGGCGTCCCGCCAGTAGGCCCGTGCCACGTTGGGCCCCCGCACCCAGATCTCGCCGACCTCGCCGTCGGGTCTGGCCGTACCGGACGCCGTGCCGGATGTCGGGTCGGGCGTCGTACCTGGCATGGAGGCGATGACCACCCGCTGGCCCGTCGGCACCCCGCAGGAGACGAGGTCGCTGATCCGGCCCCGTCCCGTGTGCGGCACCGCGCGCCCCGCGGTCAGCGCGTCGCGGTCGAACAGGGTGACCCGGGCGGGCAGGTCCCGGTCCATCGCGGTGACGAACACCGTCGCCTCGGCCAGGCCGTAGCCGGGGGTGTGCGCCTCGGGCCGCAGCCCGCACCCGGCGAACGCCTCGGAGAAACGGTCGATCGTGCTGCCCCGGAGCGGCTCGGCGCCGTTGAGCATGACAGACACCCCGGACAGGTCGAGCGTGGCCTTCTCCGCCTCGGTGACCCGGCTCGCCGTGTACTCGTAGGCGAAGTTGGGACCGCCGGTGAACACGTCCTCCTGCCCGGAGAGCATCCGCAGCCAGCGCACCGGGTGCATGACGAACGCCACCGGGTCCATGAACATCGACTGGTTGCCGCCCACGATCGGCGCGGCGATGGTGGCGATCAGGCCCATGTCGTGGAAGAGCGGCAGCCAGAGCGCGGCCGTGGACACCCTGGGGGTGGCGCGGAACGCGGTCCACAGCTGCCTGGCGTTGGCTGTGAAGTTGCCGTGGCTGATCTCCACCCCTGCCGGGGCGCGGGTCGAGCCGGAGGTGTACTGCAGGTACGCCAGGTCCCCGGGGCCGATCGGTTCGGGTTCCCACTCGTCGGCCAGCAGGTCGGAGACCATGTCCAGGGTGATGATCCGCTTGGGCCGGGGCGCGGAGCGGCCGTCCAGGAAGGCGTGCACCCCCTCCAGCGCGGGCGTCGTGGTGAGCACGCACACCGGGTCGGCGTCGGCGTAGGCGCGGATCAGCCGGTCGGCGTGACCGGGCAGGTCCGGCGCGAAGAGCGGTACCGCGATCACCCGGGCGTACATCGCCCCGAGCATCGCGACCACGTACTCCAGTCCCTGCGGCGCCAGGATCGCCGCCCGCTCGCCCGGGTGCGTCACCTCTCGCAGCCGTACGGCCAGCGCCCGTGCCCGCAGGTCGACCTTCGCCCAGGAGAGCGTGTGCCGCACCCCGTCTCGTCCGGCGGAGTAGTCAAGGAAGGTGTAGGCCGGAGCGTCAGGGATCTCCCGTGCCCACCGCTCAACCTGGGCGATCAGCGTCTCGCTCATGCTCAAGGTCCCCTCGCCGAGGTACAGGGACCTAGCAACTTACGTCAGGGGTATCTCGCAATTCTTGCCAAAGCACTCCACATTCCCGGCTGCCGGTTATTACCGGCATGACAACTGATCACCAGTCGATCTGACCGCTCGTGCGAACCGGGCCGGACCCCGGTCACGGATCCGTCCGGCCGCTGGTACGCAGCCCCCTGGCGGAGACCCGTTCGTGCAGGCCGAAGCGGGGCTCGGGCTCCCTGGCGCCGTCCAGGATCTCCGCGACGTACTCCGCCAGGGCGGGGGCGTGCTTGAATCCGTGCCCGGAGTCGCCGCCGAGCAGCCAGGCGCCGTCCTGTTGCCGCGCGATGACCCACTCGGCGTCGCGGGTGAGGGTGTACTGGCAGGCCTGGCCCAGCAGTACGGGCGCCGCTGCCAGGCTCGGGAACCTGCGCCGCAGGTAGGCCCGGACGACCGCCTCGCCCGACGGCGAGATCCGCCGGTCACCGGTCTCCGGCTCGTAAGGCTCACCCTCGGCGTCCGACGTCGCCTTCATGCCGAGTCCGTCGATGTCGCCGTGCCCGTAGATCGAAGCGTCGTAGTCGCCCCATGCCGGGGTGTCCCACGGGTCCTGGACCGCGAAGTGCAGCGCGTCCTGCTTGGTCACCTGGAGATCCACCAGACCGGGAAAGAGCCGGGGCAGCCACGCGCCGCACGCCCAGACCACCCGATCGGCCCTGAGCACCTCGTCGCCGATCCGGACCGCGTCGCCGTACGGCTCCGCGCGCCCCCTGAGCAGGGTGACCCCGGCCGCGCGGGCGAGCCCGGCCGTGACCTGGGTGGCCCGCCTGGCCCTGACGACCCCGGCCTCCGGTTCCCAGAGCGCGAACTCCAGGTCGTCGCCGCGGAAGTCGGGAAAGGCGGCACCGACCCTGGCCGGGTCGTGGATCTCGTACGGGATGTCGAGCCGGTCGAACACCCCGGCGCTCGCCCTCTCCCAGCCCTGGTCCCGGCGGGCGAACCAGTACGCGCCCGTCTCGGCGTACAGCTCCTCGCCGGTCCGCGCGCCCAGGTCCAGCCAGAGCTCGCGGGACCGCCTGGCCATCCGGGCGTACCACTCGTCGGTGCCGTGCGAGGCGCGCAGCAGCCGGGTCTCACCGGCGCTCGCCTGCCGCAGGTGACCTGGCTGGTACTGCTCGACCAGGGTGACCCGCCACCCCGACTCCGCCAGCCGGAGCGCCAGCGACGTCCCCCAGATCCCCGCCCCGACCACGACCGCCGACCTCATCGAGCCCCCTCCCCCAGCCCCGCTCCACCGCGGGTCGTCCGAGCTCACGCTAGGTCCTCGCCGGTACGGCGGGCACACCGCCCTCGGTACCGGAGGGCGAGGCGCGGCCCCGTGGGCGGTGTGCGGTCCTTCAGCGGGGGACGTACCGGCCGGTGCCGGGGCGGCGGCGATAATCGGGGGCATGGTTCCAGCCCAGTGGGTGTCCTAGATGCCGGCCGAATCCTCGCAGACCCTGGAGCGCGGCCTGCGGCTGCTCCGCCTGCTCGCCGACGGACGCCGGGGTCGTACTCCCACAGAGCTGGCGGCCGAGCTGGAGCTGAGCCGCCCGGCGGTGTACCGCCTGCTCACCACCCTGCAGGGCGAGGGCTTCGTCCGCCGGGACGACGCGGGGCGGGTCCACCTGGGCTTCGGGGTTCTCGTCCTGGCCCGTGCCGTGCAGCCGCTGCTCCGGGAAGGCGCCCTGCCCACCCTGCGCGGGCTGGCCGAGGAGGTGGGCGCGACCGCGCACCTGACGGTGGCCGAGGGCGACGAGGGCCTGGCGGTGGCGGTGGTCGAGCCCTCCTGGACGAACATGCACGTCGCCTACCGCGAGGGGTCCCGCCACCCGCTGACCAGGGGGGCCGCCGGGCTGGCCATCCTCGCCCTGCGCGAGGGCCGCGCCGGCTACCAGGTCTCCGAGGGGCAGCTCCAGGAGGGCGCCCGGGGCATCGCAGCCCCGGTGCCCGGCCTCCCCTGGCTGGAGGCATCGGTGGGCGTGGTCGCCTTCACCCCCCTCGACCTGGACTCCGTCGGCCCCCGGGTGGCCGCCGCCGCCGCCGAACTGTCCGGCTCGCTCGCCTGACGGACCGGTGGAGTGATCCCTTTCCCCACGCCCGCCGCCGCCTGCCCTCAGGCACCGCGGGGGCGCCGGGTCCGGGACAGCAGGACCTCGGTCGCGCGCCTGGCCTCGGGAGAGGCGAACAGCCGCGCGGACAGTTCGACCATCTCCTGGCTGAGCTCGTCCATCCGGGCGCGCACCGGGGCGGTGAGCAGTGCCTTGGCCTCGCGCAGGCCCTGTGGGCCGCCCAGCAGCAGGTCCTCCAGGTACGCGTCGACCGCGGCGTCCAGCTCGGCCTCGGGCACGGCGCGGGTCAGCAACCCGGCCCGCTCGGCCTCGGCCCCGCCGAAGACCCGGCCGGTCAGCAGGTAGTCGGCGGCGGCCCGGTCGCCGAGCCGGGGCAGCACGGTGAGGCTGACCGCGGCGGCAGCCAGCCCGAGGCGGACCTCGGTGAGGGCGTAGCTGCTCTCCAGCGACCCGACGGCGACGTCGGCGGCGGCGACCAGGCCCAGGCCGCCGGCCCGGACCGTGCCGTGCACCCGCGCCACCACCGGCTTGGGCATGGTCACGACGAGGCGCTGCACCTCGACGACACCCTCGACGATCGGGGTCATCGCGCCGGAGCGCACCGCCGCGAGGTCGGCGCCGGAGCAGAACGAGGGGCCGTTGGCGCGCAGCACGACGACCCGGACGGCATCGTCGGCCGCGGCCCGCCGCAGCAGTGCGGTCAGCTGGTCCAACAGCGGACGGGACAGCGCGTTGCGGTTGGCGACCGAGTCCAGGGTCAGCGCGGCGACACCGCGCTCGCGGTCCGCGTGATATCCGACCAGCGCGGGTCCGGCGCCGGGGATCCCGGGGGCGTTCATCGGGGCGCCCTGGGCAGGCCCAGGCCCACGGTGGCGATCAGCTCGCGTTGGATCTCGCTCACGCCACCGCCGACCGGCAGCTTCAGCTCGGTCTTGAACGCGTGATCCGTGTCGCGCAGCACGGCGGCGGTCAGCTCGTCGGCGGGGTCGCCGTACCGCTGCACCAGCTGTGCGATCCGGGCGCCGGCCTCGACCAGCCTTTCGGAGTTGTACAGCTTGTTCACCGAGGCGTCGGCCGCGCCCAGCGTGCCGGTGCCGGTGTCGGCGACGATCCGCCAGTTGAGCAGCTCGTTCGCGGTGACGATCGCGTCGAGCTCGGCGAGCGCCCGGCGCACCTCGGGCAGGTCGGCCATCCGGCGCCCTCCGCCCGGCCCGCCCAGCGGCGTCTCGGCGGCCCAGTGCCGGAGCCGGTCCAGGTGGGCCTGGATCTTGCCGGCCGGGCCGACGATGAACCGTTCGGAGTTGAGCTGGCTGACCACCACCGACCAGCCCTTGTTCTCCTGGCCGATCAGCCGGTCCGCGGCTACCCGGACGTCGTCGAAGTAGACGGCGTTGACCTGGTGCGAGCGGTTCAGCGTGCGGATGGGCGTCCAGCTGAAGCCGGGCAGGGCGGTGTCGAGCAGCAGGATCGAGATGCCCCGGGTGCGCGGCTCCTCGGGGTTGGTACGGCAGGCCAGCCACAGGTAGTCGGCGGTGTGCGCGCCCGAGATGAACATCTTCTGGCCGTTGACGAGGTAGGAGTCGCCGTCGCGCCGGGCGGAGGTGGTCAGCGAGGCCAGATCGGTGCCGGAGCCGGGCTCGCTGTAGCCGATGGAGACCTGCAGGTCGCCGGCGAGGATGCGCGGCAGGAACTCCCGCTGCTGCTCCGGGGTGCCGAACTCCTGGAGTGCCGGGCCGACCGAGTAGACGGTGACCAGCGGATAGGGGACCTCGTACCGGAAGGCGGTGCTGACCACGATCTGGTCGGCCATCGGACCGAGGCCCCGGCCGCCGTGCTCCACCGGCCAGCCCAGGCCGAGCCAGCCGTCGCGGCCCAGCCTCCGGGACACCGCCCGGTACGCGGGGCCGAACTCGTCCTCGTGCAGCTGGGCACGCTCCTGCTCGGTCACCACGCCGGCGAAGTAGGCGTCCGCCTCCCGCTGGAGCTCGCGCTCCTCGGGGGTCAGGTCGATGTACACGGTGGTGTCCTCTCTCAGCTGACCCGGGCGGAACCGGCCGCCGCGTCCAGACATGCCTCGGTGCCGCCCAGGAACTGGCCGAGGGCGAGCCCACCGGTGACGTACCGGTGCAGCGGGTGATCGATGTCAAGGCCGGTGCCGCCGTGCAGGTGCTGGCAGGTGAGCAGCGCCGGGACGGCGTCGTGGCAGACCAGGTAGCAGGCGGACGACAGGCTGCGCCGGGCCTCGGCGGTGCGGCCGGTCGCCAGCTGCCAGGCGGCGGCCAGATAGGTGTTCTCCAGGATGCGCTGCGCCGTGAAGACGTCACCCATCTGCATGGTGACCGCCTGGAACTGGGCCAGCGCGCGGCCGAACTGCTTCCTCGCCCTCACGTGCGCGGCGGTCAGCTCCATGGCGCGCTCCAGCAGGCCGGAGGCGGTGGCGGCCACCCCCAGCAGCGCGGACAGCTCCAGGTGTCCGGCGGCCTCGGCGGCCAGGGCCGGCCCGCCCAGTAGTGCGTGTCCGGGCACCGCCACCGCGTCCAGGGCGATCCGGGCGGTGGGCACGTGGTCGGTGACCGGGTGCGCCGCGGCGGCCAGCCCCGGGGCGGCGGCGTCCACCACGAAGACCCCAACGGTGCCGTCCTCCGGTCCGCCGATGATCCGCGCCGGGACGAGGATCGCCTCGGCCTGCACGCCGAACGGGACGTAGGTTCGCACCCCGGTCAGCCGATGGCCGCCGTCGTACGGCTCGGCCGTCACGTCCGTGTCCAGGACCCGGCCGCCGCCGGGCCCGCGGACCGCGCCGGTCACCAGGGCGCCGCCCTTGGCCACGCTCCCCAGCAGGTCCCGCTGCTCGGCGCCGCCGTACCTGGCCAGGGTGTGCAGGCCGTAGGCCAGCACGGGCAGCGCCGGAACCAGGCCGCCGTACCGGGCCGCCCGCCGCAGCACGGCGGCCAGCACCACGGCGTCGGCGTCGGTGCCGCCCAGGTCCTCGGGGAGGAACGCCTCCAGGACGCCGGCCTCCGCCAGGCCGCGCCACGCCTCCTCGGAGTACCCGGCGGCCTCGAAGTCGGCCGAGGCGATCCGCTCGTCCGGCAGTCCCCGGGCGAGCAGATCGCTCGTCAGTCCGCTGAGGGTCTCCGCCGTCTCGTCCAGTCGGAAGTCCACGTCGATTCCTCCTAGGCCTCGTCGCCGATCCGCACCGGGAAGCGGACGTAGCCGATGTCGCCGGCGGAGGTGAACAGGCCGCGCTCCCTGGCGTGCGGGGAGTCCGCCAGCTCCAGCGGCGACAGCACCCGCATCACCGGGACGTCGGCGGCCTCCAGCGTCTCGGTCAGGGACTTGACGTCCCGGCCACGCACCGCCGCGGCGATCCTGGCGTTGATCTCACGGGTGTTGCGGCGCCGGTCCCCCAGGGTGGCGGTGTCCAGGCCGGACAGGTCCAGGTCGAGGGCGGCGACGGTGCGCTGCCAGAAGTGCTCCTCCAAGGCGGCGATGCTCAGGTACTCGCCGTCGGCGGTCTCGAAGACGCCGTAGGCCGGACGGGTGAAGACCGCCTCCCTGGCCTCCCGCAGCGAAGCGCGGCCGTCGGCCTGGAGCTGGCCGATCACCATGTTCATGCCATGCGTCAGGCAGTCGGTGATGGAGACGTCCAGGTGGCGGCCCCGGCCGGTGTCCTTGCGGGTGAGCAGTGCGGTGAGGGTGGAGCTGAGCGCGTACACCGCCCCCAGCAGGTCGCCGACGGGGGCGCCGACGCCGAGGGCGGGTGGGCCGTCGAGCTCGCCCATCAGGCCGAGCAGCCCAGAGGCGGCCAGGTAGTTGAGGTCATGGCCGGGTATCCGGCTCAGCGGCCCCTCCTGCCCGAAGCCGCTGATGGAGACGTAGACCAGGCCGGGGTGCCGCTCGGCGAGCGTGCCGTACCCGAGGCCGAGCCGGTCCATGACGCCCGGGCGGAAGCCCTCCACCAGCACGTCGGCCCCGGCCACCAGCTCCGCTGCGCGGGCCAGGCCGTCCGGGGTCTTCAGATCCAGGACGTGGATCCGCTTGCCGTCGTTGAGCACCCGGTAGGTGCCCGGATGGGTGGAGAGGGCGCCGTCCCTGGCCGGGCGCTCCACCTTGTCGATCTCGGCGCCCAGGTCGCGCAGGCACCGGGTCAGGAACGGGCCGGGAGCCAGTTCGGAGAAGTCGATGACCTTCAGCCCCACCAGGGGCAGCCCCTGCCCTGGCGGTTCCGACGCCGGCAGCCCGGTGCCCGTCGTCTCGTCACGTTCCACGTTCCACCCTCCAGCCGGCCGCGATCGACTATCATCACGACCTTTCGTATGTATATCCGATATTTCGTTGCAAGGGCCGGGGGAGCGACCATCGGCCGATCACACCTGGGCGGTCGGCCGGATCACGATCCTGTTCAGTGCCACCTCGCGGGGGCGGGTCACCACGTACCCGACGGCGTCGGCGACGTCGTCCGCGGACAACCGGACGACGTCACCCATCGCCTTCCTGCGCTCGGCCAGCACTTCCGGGCGAACGTGGTCGACCAGTTCGGTGACGGTGGCACCGGGTTCGACCAGAGCCACCCGGACCCGCTGCCCGGCCAGTTCCTGGCGCAGCGACTCGGAGAAGGCGGCCAGCCCGGCCTTGGTCAGGGCGTACACGCCGTTGCCGGCCCGCGCTCCCGCGCCTCGGCCGGCCACCGAGCCGATGTTGACCACGTCGGCCACCCGGCGCGGCGCGGACTCCGCCGCGGCCAGCAGGTGTGGCAGGGCCGCCCGGGTCGTCGCCAGCACGGCGCCGAGGTTGAGATCGAGCATGCGCTCCCACTCCTCCTCCGGTGCGTCCGCCACCGGGCCGAGCAACATCACCCCGGCGTTGTTGACCAGGACGTCCAGCCGCCCGTACGCGGCGGCCGCCTCCTCAACCGCACCGGCGGCCCGGGCCGGATCGGCCAGGTCCGCCGGGAGGGCGACCGCACCGCCGCCCAGGCCGGTGATCTCGTCGCACAGGTCGCGGAGCCGGTCCTCCCGGCGCGCGACCAACGCCACCGCGGCCCCGGAGGCGGCGAGCCGGAGGGCGGTGGCCCGCCCGATCCCACTGCTGGCCCCGGTGACCAGGGCGACGACGCCCTTCAGTTCGTCCGCCACGGTGTTTCCTTCGCCGTTTCCCGGATCCGGCACGTCTCAGTCCAGGGACTCGCCGATGGCGGGCACACTGCGATAGGCGACCCACCGGGTGATCCGGGCCTCGGCGTCGA
Organism: Streptosporangium sp. NPDC049644; assembly: GCF_040675205.1. Classification (NCBI taxonomy): domain Bacteria; kingdom Bacillati; phylum Actinomycetota; class Actinomycetes; order Streptosporangiales; family Streptosporangiaceae; genus Streptosporangium; species Streptosporangium sp. NPDC049644. Next base: position 35,351 of record NZ_JBFAOJ010000064.1, read on the forward strand.
AGGTGCCCGCTCCGGCGAAGGAGGACCGGATCGGCCCGCCCTCGGACTCCCGGACGATGCCCTCGATCAGGCAGCGGTCGTCGGCGACGAAGAGCGTCTGGATCTCGTGGAACCACTTCCTGGTGCCGCGCCTGCCCTTGAGCAGCGCCCGCACCGCCTCCCGCCCGATGACCTCGGCCCGCTTCGGGCTGTCCGGGTCGAAGGGCGGGTGGGAGTAGAAGGCGTCGTCGGCGAACAGGTCGGCCACCGCGTCGAACTCGGAGTTCTCCAATCCCTTCACGTAGCCGAGCACCGTCTGCCGGATGGCGTCGCGGGAGGGGTAGGCCGTGGTGGTGCCCGCGGTTCCAGTGGTCTCCGTCATGGTTCTCCTTCCGGGCCGGGCGCGGGCGACCGCGCACCCGCCGGTTCGGGCTGCGAGCCCGGCATCGTTTCGGGATTTCGCATGGTCATACGACAGGTCGGAATACATCCGATGCACCAGACCGGCGGCTGCCGTCTGGAAGCCAGTATTCGGCTGACCGTAAGTAGGTAACGGTCAGCGGTTGGCGGGATGGGTACTCGGCAGCGGGGACACCACGCCGATCCCGCCGTCGACCGGGATCTCCGCACCGTTGACGTACCCGGCCAGATCCGACAGCAGGAAGAGCACCACCGAGGCGATGTCGTCGGGGAGGCCACAGCGGCGCTGCGGGACGACCGCCGCCACGGCGCGCACCGCCTCCGCCGGCGGGTTCGGCGTCCCGCCCGAACCCAGGATCCGGCCGGTGACGACGGCGTTGGTTCGGACTCCGTAGGGCCCGAACTCCTGCGCGCAGGCCGTCGCCAGGTGGTGCACGGCCGCCTTCGCCGTGCCGTACAGCCCCAGCCGGGGCGTGTTGGCGGCCCCGGCCAGCGAGCCGACGAACACCACGCTGCCGTGCCCGAGGACGGCCAGCCGCGGGATCGCGACCTGAGTGAGCAGCACCGGGTGGCGCAGCACCAGGTCGAACTGGCGGCGCATCGACTCCTCGGTGCCGTCGGCCAGCAGTTCGGCGAAGGAGACCCCGACCACGTCGACGATGCCGTGGAAGCCCTCGCCGAACAGCTCCTCGGCCCGATCGAACACGGCCGTCAGCTGCTCCCGGTCGGTCACGTCGGCGGTCATCGCCTCGCCACCGCAGCGCGCCGCGGTCCTCCCCGCGCGCTCGCCGTCCAGATCCGCGCACAGCACCCGGCCCCCGGCCTGCGCGATCGCGTCGCAGACCGCGCCGCCGATGCCGTCACCGGTGCCCAGCACCACGTACCCGCGGCCGTCGAGCCGGAGCCGGCCCGGATAGTCGGGCCTCGCCTCCTGGGCGTACGGCCCCGGGGCCATCAGAACTCCTCGCAGTACGGCCGGATGTCCATTTCCTGAGTCCATGCGGTCCGGGGCTGTACCGCTACCTGCCAGAACGTCTCGGCGATCTGCTCGATGTCCACCATGCCGTCCGCCGGGCGGCTGTCCTTCGCGTGCGGGAACGCCGAGTTGAGCCGGTCGCCGTCGATCGGGCCGTGCACGATCACGTTCGCGACGTGCACGTTACGCGGGCCGAACTCACGGGCCAGCGCCTGGGCCACCGCGCGCTGCCCGAACTTCGCCGAGGCGTACGCGGCGAGCTTGGGCCGGGCGATCAGGCCGGAGACGGAGCCGGTGAACATGATCACCCCGCCGCCGGAGACCGTCATCCGCCGGGCCGCCTCCCGGCCGGTGATGAAGGAGCCCAGGCAGTTGGTGCGCCAGACCGACTCGAAGAACTCGGTGTCCATCTCCAGGATGCCGGGCTTCCACTGCGAGCCGCCGGCGTTGTAGGTGGCGATCGCCAGGGTGCCCAACTCGTCGACGACCGCCAGCGACTCGCGCAGGCCCTCCTCGGAGCCGGCGTCGCCGACGACGGCGGTGGCCCGGCCGCCCGCGGCCTCGATGTCCTCGGCGACCGCGGTGACCTTCTCCTTGGTGCGGCCGGTGACGACCACGTGCAGGCCGGCGGCGGCGAAGCGGCGGGCCACGGCCGCGCCGGTCCCCTGCCTGGCTCCCACCCCGACCACCCAGGCCACCGAGCCCTCGGGCGGCGGGCCGCCGTGGACCGGCCAGCCGCCGAACCGCTGTGCCTCTTCTGTCGGTGGCGCCATCCTCATGCCCTTCTCTGGTCGCTGCCGTCGCCGATGCGCATCCGGATGCGCCGTCCCGCGGAAGGCCCATGGGCGGGCGCTGTCCGGGCCCGGCGGCCACGGCGGGAACCGCCCCGGCGGGGCCGGCCGGCCCCACACCCGCGCGCATCCTCAAGCGTCACGGCTCGCCCTCATCGGCCAATCATGTAACTTCGTGGAAACCTACGATATTTCGCATACATGCCGCAAGGGTCACCTGCGCCCGGATCCCCCCTTGTCCAACTTCATGCCACACATCGTTGCTCCCGATCACGCCATCAGCGACGCCTGTCCGTGGAACCTTGCGAGATACCGCAACTACGACGTCGCAGCCCTGCCGGAACTCCGGCCGCCCGACCCGTCGACTTGGGACACCCCTCCCGACGAGCGACCCCGCAATCCGCCCGCTCGTTACGGACGCCCCAAAGCATTGGCCAACACCACGAAATACCGTATAGTGCAACAGCAGTTCGCAATATAGTCCCCCAGGTGGCCGTCCTGCCGCCCGGTACCGCACGCATGACCGCCGTCACCGGCGATGAATCGCCGTGCCCGCCTCGTAGAGCCTGCACGGAGCACACAGAGGAGGCCAGATCTCGCATGGCAACCGATCTCGCGGCGTCACCACAGAGCCGGAGCATCGCCGAGGAGGCGATGCTCTACCTCACGTCGCACCACCCCGACCGCGGAGAGATCACCGCCGACCCCTACCGGTTCTTCGACCGGCTGCGTGAGCACGCGCCGGTCTACCGGACCGCGCAGGGCCCGATCCTGGTGACGTCCTACGACGCCACCCAGCAACTGGTGAAGGACCGGCGATGGAGCCGGGAGGAGATGGACGGCAAAGAGGGCGTCACCCCGACGCAGCAGATCTTCCTGGAGAGCCTGGCCTTCCGCGACCCCCCCGACCACACCCGGCTGCGCGCCGTCGTCTCCCGGCTGTTCACCCCCCGGGCGGTCGAGCAGAACCGGCAGGACGTCAGCGAGATCGTCCAGGAACTGCTCGACGGGCTGCGCGACCGGGCCGAGTTCGACTTCATCCAGGATTTCTCCTACAAGGTGCCGCTGCGGCTGATCTGCCGGCTCGTCGGCGTCCCCCCGACGATGGAGGACGACTTCCTGGCCTGGGGCGAGGCACTGCACGGTTCACTGGAGCCACTGGCGCAACCCGCCGACGTCGCCGCGCGCCGCGAGGCCACCGCCGCGGAGTGCTTCGCGTACTTCGAGGAGCTGATCAAGGAGCGGCGGGCCAACCCCGGCGGGACCGACATCATCTCCCAGCTCATCCAGGCCTCCCCCGAGGAGATCACCGACCTGGAGATCATCGCCAACTGCATGCTGCTGCACTCGGCCGGGTTCAGCACCACCAAGAACCTGATCGCCAACGGCATGCACCTGCTGCTCACCCACCCCGGGGCCTATGACGACCTGCGGGCGAACCCGGACGCGATCCCGTCCGCGGTCGAGGAGATGCTGCGCTACGAGGGTCCGGCCCGTAACAGCCTGTGCCGGATCGCCCCCGAGGAGATGGAACTCGACGGCGTGCGGATCCACAAGGGCGAACACGTGTACGCGATCCTGTCGGCGGCCAACCGCGACCCCGCGGTGTTCGAGGACCCGCATCGGTTCGACATCCGCCGCGGCAACTCACGGCACGCGACCTTCGGCGGCGGCATCCACATGTGCCTGGGCGCGAGCCTGGCACGGTTGGAGGCCCAGGTGGCCTTCGCTCATCTGGCCGCGGCACCGCGACTGGCGCTGAACACCGACCGGGTCGAGTGGCTCGGCTCGTTCCTCACCCGCGGCATGGCCGCTCTCCCGGTGCGCTGGGCCTGACCGCCCGCTGCCCCCGGCCGGGAACGGCCAGGTGGCCGGACATCGGACGCTCGACAATGGAGGATTACTCGTGCCGGAATCAACGGGCACCGCGACACTGGTGACGGGCGGGGGCCGCGGAATCGGTAAGGCCGTCGCCCTGGAATTCGCCTCGCGCGGTGATTCGCTCGTCATCGCCGACCTCGATCCGGACAATGCGAAGGCGGTCGCCGCGGAATGCGCTGAACGCTTCGGAGTGGCCGCCTCGGCCGTCCGCACGGACGTCATGCGGCCGGATGACGTCCGTTCTCTCATACGGTTCACGGTCGCCGAGTACGGGCGTATCGGAACCGTCGTGAACAGCGCCGGTGTTTTCCCGTTCGCACCCGTGCTGGACACCACGGACGAGATCTGGAACCTCGTCATCGGCGTCAATCTGACCGGTACGTTCACGGTGTGCCGGGAAGCCGCCCGGAGCATGGTGGAGACCGGTGGCGGATCCATCGTCAACATCGCCTCCGGCGCCGGGTCCATGGCCAATCCGAATCTCATCGCGTATTCGGCCAGCAAGGCCGGGGTGCTCGGGATGAGCCGGGCGCTGGCAGCGGAACTGGCCCCGCTGATCCGGGTCAACGTGGTCTCGCCGGGCCCGACCCGGACCGAGGGGACCACCCGGGCGGGTGCACCGCTGGACACCTCCAGGATTCCGATGAAGCGGACCGGGGAGGTGGAGGAGATCGCCCACGCCGTCGCATTCCTGGCATCGGATGAGGCGGGTTTCATCACCGGCCAGACGCTCCACGTCAACGGCGGCAAGTTCATGCCGTAGCGGCCGTTCCGGGAATCACCGGGCCGGGTGGCCCGGTGATTCCCGGAGCCGACGGGGTCGTACGACCTCGTTCGCCTCCGCTCCGCGCCCGTACCCGGCCACCGGGCGAAACGGCCGTCGCAGGGAAGCCCGGAAGGCCCACAGCCGTAGCGGATCATGCCTCCGTCGCGCGACCCCCTCGGGGCGGTGGATGCGAAGAACTCGCGGGTATTCACCTATGCGGTGTTCTCTGACGATGATTAGGCGCCCTCATCGCGGTATCCTTGTCACGCTTCACACCGGCTGGCGCGCTATTCGGTCACCCGTGGCCGACGGCGCCCGGCGGCACCACCGATCGGACCGACTGCGGACGCGGTTTGCAGCTTTTCTACCTTTGCCACACGTCCGGCATTGATCACCTGATTGTCGCCTTCCGCCCGTTGGGTATCAGGGACGGATGTCGCGCAGCGCCTACGTGTGCGAAAACTGTGAGAGGGTTTGCCAATGGCACAGGCGGCAGAATCGGCCGCATCCGCGCGACGCGGACGGCGGTCGCGTGGGGGGCCGGTGGAGGCAGGCGGCTCCACCGTGCCCGCGGCGGCCCGGGCGATGGCGCTTTTCGAGATCTTCGCGCGGGAGAAGCGGGAGCTCACCAAGTCCGAGGTGGCCCGCCTGCTGGACATCCCGGAGAGCAGCAGCTCCGACCTGCTGAACACGCTGCACGAGCTGGGCTACGTGAGCCGCACCGCGACGACGCGGCGCTTCTACCCGACCGGCCGGCTGCTGGCCACCGCGACCGCCATCTCTGAGAACGACCCGCTGTCGGCGTTCGGCGCGGAGGCGAGCGGCCTGCTCGCGCAGCGCTCCGGGGAGACGGCCTCGTGCGCGGTGCTCACCGGGGACCGGATAAAGATCGTCGCGGTCTCGCAGGGCGGCCACCGGCTGCGGTACGTGGTGGAGGTCGGCGACACGTTCACGATCAACGGCACCGCGATCGGGAAGGCGCTGCTGAGCAGGCTCGACGACCACGACCTGAGCCGGCTGCTGCGCCTCAAGCCGCTCCCCCGGCTCACCGAGAACACCAAGACCAACCCCCGGGAGCTGGAGGAGGAGGTGCGCAAGCACCGCGAGCTCGGCTGGTTCCGGTCCGTCGACGAGGGCACGGTCGGCGTCAGCTCCTTCGCCGTCTCGGGCAGTGTCGGGGACGAGGTCGTCGGTCTGGGCATCATCGGCCCCTCCGACCGGATCCAGGCCGACGAGGACCGGCTGCTCAAGGTCGTCCTGGAGGTCCGCGACACCGTCTTCGGCCGCGGCGCCTGACCCGCCCGGGCGAGGCGGGTCAGGGCGGGGCGGCGGACGTCAGCCGGTGACCTGGATGGCGCCGGTGGGACACTGCTCCTCGGCGTCGAGGACCAGGTCGCGCAGGGACTCGTCCGGCTCGGGCCGGAGCACCACGAGCTCGCTGTGGTTTTCGATCGCGAACACCTGGGGTGCCACGAACGCACACGTACCGGTGCAGACACACCGGTCCGAATCAACGCTGACTCTCATCTCACCCTGCCTTGTCTCGCATACATCAGCCTCACCCCGGAGAACGGCCGGGCGCCGGTTCCACCACGGTTCCGCGGCGTCCCGGGGCCCGGGACGCCGACGGCCTCAGCGCCTCGTCTGGAGGCGGTGGTAGCCGACCTCCTCGCGGGCGGCACGCAACGAACGGCCGCCCCGCACCGCATCGCGGATTCGCTCCTCGGCGTTCCGAATCTCCTCGGCGACGGTGACCACCTCATGCACCCGTGGCGCCGGGATGCACAATACGCCGTCGCCGTCGCCCAGCAGCCAGTCGCCCGACTCGACCCGGGCACCGCCGACGGACACCGGGCCGCCGATCTCCTCGACGCGCACCCGGTCCTTGCCGGTGCGCATCCAGTTGCCGCGGGAGAAGACCGGGTAGCCGGTGGTGACCGAGCGATCGACGTCGCGGCACACACCGTCGATGACGGTGCCCTCGACGCCGTTGCGGATCGCCGTGTAGGTCAGCAGATCGCCCCAGACGGTGGCGTCCAGCCGGCCCTGGTTGTCCAGCACCACGACCTGGCCGGGGCCGAGGTCGTCGATGTAGTCGCCGACCGTGCCGGGGTCGCGGCCCACCGGGCCGTAGCGCAGCGTCCAGGCCCGGCCGACCAGCCGGAACGAACGGTCCAGCGGCATGATGCCCAGGCAGTGCCCGGCGATACCCAGCCGGTCCATCGCGTCGCTGACGTCGGTGCAGCTCAGCGCCTTGAGCGCGGCGGTGGTCGCGGTGTCGGCCGCGGTGGTCGTGGTGGTGCTCATCGGTTCTCCTGCAGCATCGTCTCGTAGCGGGCGCCCATCACCTGGGACACGGGCACGCCCGCCCTCACCTGTTCGGCCATCGCCCGCTCCCGCTCGGCGACCTGCTCCGCGGCGGCGAGGATCTCCCCGGCGCGCGCCGCGGGCAGGAACACCACCCCGCTGCCGTCGGCGATCACCAGATCGCCCGGGGCCACACCGACCCCGCCGACCGTGATCGGGACGTTCCAGTCACGTTCGACCACGCGGCCCCGCGCGGTGACCGGGACGGCGGCACGGGCGAACAGCGGCAACCCCAGCTCGCGGCTCTCGTCGATATCGCGGCAGGCGCCGTCCACGATCACCCCCTCGACACCGCGGCCGACCGCGGCCAACGAGAGGATGCCGCCCCAGCCGGACACGTCGGTCCGCCCGTGCTCGACCACGATGACGTCGCCGGGCCCGGACGCCTCGACGGCGGCGGTGCCGAGATGCCGCCCGCTCGGCGGCGTGTCGGCCGCGTCGCCCAGCCGCACCGTGGTGACCCGCCCCACGATGCGGTGGTGCCCGGTCAGCGGGGCCAGGCCCGGCACGGCCCCGGCCAGGCCCAGCCGGTCCATCGCATCCGACACCGCGCAGGTGTCCAGCACGCCGAGCCGTACCAGCAGGTCGTCACCCATCCGTCTCTCCTTCCGTGACGTACGCCGTGGCCTCCAGCTGCACGAGCATCCCGCCCGGCAGGTCGTGCCGGATCAGGTGCCGAGCGGGCCGGGAGGCCGGGTCGGGAAACATCGCGACCCACTCCTCGTTCACCGCGACCCGCACGTCGGCCGCGGCGAACACCGTCACGTGCACCACGTCCCCGGTGGTGGCACCACCGGCCTCAAGCACGGCCCGCAGGTTGGCGAACGCGTGCCGGACCTGGCCGGGGACGTCCGCAGGCAGCTCGCCGGTCACCCGGTCGACACCGCGGACACCTCCGGTGGCCAGCAGCGGGCCGACCCGGGAGGCCGCCGGGATGGGGTTCGTCCCGTGCTCCAGGCCGGGGACGACGACGCTGCGCCGCCTCACGACTCCTCCGAGCCGGGCAGCCGGTAGACGTCCAGGCTGGTCTCGCCGGCGGCGAGCCTGCCGAAGATCTCCTGCTCGGCGGCCTCACGCCGGGCCGCGGCCCGCACCGCCCCGGCGGCGTCCGCCGCGGGCAGCACCACGACGCCATCGCCGTCGGCCACCACCAGGTCGCCGCGGTGCACGGTCACATCGCCGATCCGGACCGGCGCGCCGACCGAGCCGCGGCCGTCCGGATCCTTGCCGGTGCCACGGATGCACAGTGACGGCGCGAACGCAGGGAAGCCTCGCTCGGCCATCTGGTCGCCGTCCCGGACGCCGCCGGAGGTGACCAGGCCGGCGATGCCTCGGTGCAGAGCCGCGACCGCCATGACCTCGCCCCAGTGACCGTACTCCAGCGGGTCGGCCCCGTCGCCGAAGGCCACCACCAGCACGTCGCCGGGCTCGGCCGCGTAGATGGCGCGGTGCAGCCACAGGTTGTCCCCGGGCGGGCTGAGCACCGGCAGCGCCGGGCCGGCCACCCGCATTCCGGGGCGGACCGGGCCGATCGCCGCGGGCAGCGCGCCGATCTTCCCGGCGGCCTCGTGCAGGGTGGCCGCGGGCAGCGCGGCGACCTCCCGGACCAGCTCGGCGGTGACCACTCCGGTCGTCGCGGCGGTCATCGGGCCAGCCTGGAGAAGACGCGGCGGGCGTTGCCCTCGTAGATCAGGGCGCGGTCCTCGTCCGTCAGGAAGCCGATGCGGTCGATGGTGTACTTGAAGTCCTCGAAGGAGCGGCCGGTCGCCGGGTTGATCGCGCCGCCGCTGCCGGGGCGCTCGGTGCCGAACAGGCAGCGGTCGGTGCCGACGGTGCGGAAGAGCAGCTCCAGCGAGTGGGAGCTGTGCACGTCCGTGTCGAACCACAGCCGCCGCAGCGCGTCGTCGAAGCTGGTCAGGTCGGCCGGGGCGTCCGGCAGCGGCTCGCCGTTCATTCCGGCGTGCTCCAGGTCTCGGAAGTACCGCGCGATGTGCTTCTTCTTGGTCGCCAGGTCCAGCCACCAGTGCGCGCGCCAGCGGCCGATCTGGTACGGGATGGAGCCGCCGCCATGACTTATGATGATCTTCAGGTCGGGATACCGGTCGAACACCTCGGAGTGCACCAGCGAGGTGACCGCCAGGCTCTCCTCGGTGGCGAAGTGCTCGTCGTAGGTCTCCCGGCCACGGCAGCCGGCGCTGTGGATCAGCGCGGGCACATCCAGCTCGACCAGCTTGGCCCACAGCGGGTACCAGTACGGGTCGGACAGCCGCGGCGACCGGCCGCCGCCCTCGTCCGGGTCGGGGTTGAGCAGCACGCCGACGAAGCCCAGCTCTCCGATGGCGCGCTCCAGCTCGTCGAAGACGATCTCGACGGGCTGCCCGGTCACCTGCGGCAGCCCGGCCATGCCGCGGTAGCGGTCCGGGTGCAGCGAGACGGTGCGGTGGATGAGGTCGTTCTGCAGTTCCACCCAGAGCCGCACGTCCTTGACGACCGGATGCGAGTGCATCAGTACGAACGGCCTCGGCGAGATGAGCTGGACGTCGGTGCCGACCTGGTCCATCAGCCGCACGCCCTTGTCGGCGGAGGCCGTGATCTCCTCGTCCCGGACGTACCGGTCCAGGTACCACTCCTTGGAGTGCTGGCCGTTGGACGCCTGCAGGACCGTGCGCACCGCGAAGACCGCGGGCGGGGTGATGAGGTGGCCGTGCGCGTCGATGATCACAAGGAGCTCCCAGGTGCGGAGGGTGCGGGCCGCCAGACGAGGAAGGCGAGCCCGATGCCGGTCCCGGCGGGGGTGCGCTGGACCGGGATGTACTCGGAGTCGGTCACGGTCAGGCCGTCGACCGCCCCGGCGGTCATGATCCAGTTGAGGATCTCGGAGTTGCCGGAGCGCAGGCCGAACGGCGGTAGCGCGCGCAGCGCGTCCACGTCCCCGGTCTCCAGGGCGGCCAGCAGTTGCCGGTCGAGGTCCTCGTCGACCGCGAAGTGGGTCAGCCCGCCGGAGGCGACCACGCCGACCCGCTGTCCGCCGGGCAGCGCGGCCAGGGTCCGGCCGATGACCTGCCCGATGTCGTAGCAGCGGCCGGGCCGCGGCACGTTGGGCGGAAAGTAGGTGTTGAGCATGACCGGCAGGATCGGGATCGGCCGGTCGCCGCAGAGCCGGTCGATGACGAAGCCGTAGGCGTGCCCGAAGCCGGCCTGGTGCGGGTCGGTCACCTCGCTGGCCACCGCGACGTCCACGCCCGCCTCGATCAGCCCTTCGATCAGGCCGTCGGCCAGTTCGGCGGCGACCGGGTGGCGGTGTACCGCGTCCATTTTGTAGCCCTTGTTGGCTTCCTGGTACCAGCCGGGCAGGTTCGGGTTGACCTCGTTCTTCGGGTGCGTGACGATCTCCGGGCCGTTGTAGACGGCGATCGCCGGCATGTGCGCCCGGCTGAACAGCTCCTCCTGGTCGTCGCCGATGATGACCAGAGCGTCCAGCTCGGCCTCGGCGATGGCCGCGGCCAGCCGGTCCAGCGCCTGCTGCGCCTGCTTCGCCTGCTTCTCGAAGTTCTCCGGCACGGCCCGGTCGGCGTACCGGCCGGCGGTCTCCTCGGCCAGCTCCGCGTAGGACACCACCCGGCCGTCGGCCAGGTACAGCTCCTGCTTGCGATGGTCGTCCTTTGCGCGTTCGGCCCACAGCGCGGGCTCGATGGCCAGCAGCGGACTGTGTGAAGTGCCGATGCCCAGCACTATCTCAGCCACTCGTTCCTCCTTTTCGGCCTTGCCGGCCCAGCCGGCCCTGTCGGCTCGTCGGTCGCGGTCCGCCCGCGGGCCCGTTCACGGGCTGCTCACAGCTCCAAGACGAGCCGGGCGCTTCTGCTGCCGGAGCAGCAGATCATCATGGTCTCGCCGGCCTCCCTTTCCTGGTCGGTGAGGATCAGGTCCCGGTGGTCGGGCGTGCCGGAGATCACCCGGGTCTCGCAGGAGCCGCAGACGCCCTCGCCACACGAGTACGGCATATCCACCCCGGCCTCCAACACCGCGTCAAGGATGGTGGACCCCTCGGGAATGGTCAGCGTGATCCCGGTGCGGGTCAGCTCGACCTCGAAACCGCCCTCGGTGGCCGCGTCGTCCTTGCCCGCGAAGTACTCCAGGTGGCGGCGCTCCGGAGGCAGCCCCGCGGTGGCCTTCTCGAACGCCTCCAGCATCGGCACCGGCCCGCAGCAGTACAGGTGCGCGGTGTCGCCCGCAGCGGCGACCACGGCCTCGATGTCCAGGAAAGCCCCGTCGTTCTCCTCGTCGACGTGCAATCGCACCCGGTCGGGCCGGTCACCGGCCAGCCGGGTCAGCTCGTCCAGGAACGCCGCCTGGCCACGAGCGCGCACCGCCAGGTACAGCGTCCAGTCACGGCCGAGCGCGGCCAGCCGACGCACCATGCCGAGCATCGGCGTGATCCCGATGCCGCCGGCGATGAGCACGCTGTGCTCCGCTTCCTCGGCCAGCGGGAAGTTGTTGCGCGGCATGGACACCGTGATCGTTTCGCCGGCATGCACGTTGGCGTGAATCCACTCCGAGCCGCCACGGCTGTTCGGGTCGCGGTTGACCGCGACCACATAGCGGTCGGTCTCGGCCTGGTCGCCGCAGAGCGAGTAGCCGCGCACCAGGCCGTTCCCCAGGTGCAGGTCGATGTGGGCGCCGGCGGTGAACGCCGGCAACGCCGCCCCGTCCGGTCTGCGGAACTCATAGGAGAGGACCGAGTCGGCCTCCCAGCGCACCGCCTGCACACGGACCGTCAGCGGCTCAACGGACTGGGACATGGATGGACACCTCCTGGGTGCTGAGGAAGACCTCGCGCCGCTCGCGGGCGGATTCGGCGATGGCCAGGCAGGTCCGGACGGTCTCCCGGCCGAACGCGCCGTCGTGCTGGGCGGGCCGGCCGTGCACGACCGCGTCCACCAGTTCCTGCAGGACGTTCCCCCGGCCCGGCCACCACCGCGTCCGCGGCACGGCCAGCTGCTCGACGCCGCGGTCTGTGTAGGCGGTGACACCGTCCGCCGAGCAGCGCAGGTCGGCGCCGGCACAGGTGACCACCAGCTCGCCGAAGTGCGGCTGGTGCGGCGGGGGCAGCGGGGAGCGAGCGCCGTACCCGAAGTCGGCGGTGCGCGACCGCTGCTCCTGCTCGGGGGTGAGCGCGGCCAGCCTGCGCCGCGCGGCGCCGTGCGCGGGTGTCTTGGGGCCCCCGCCCTCGGCGATCCAACCGTGCAGTTCGTCGCTGTCGAAGTGGTCGTAGCCGCTGTACACCAGGCTGGCCGCGCCGCCGCCCTCGAACTCGATCAGCGCGGCGCACGCCCCCTCGGTGGGGCGGTCCGGGTCGAGTACGGCGGCGGTGGCGCGCACCGAACGCACCGGCCGGTCGGCGACGGTACGGGCGATGTCGACCTGGTGCGGGATCTGGTTGTACAGGATGCCGCCGCCGCGGGCGCTGTCCAGTTCCTCGGGGCGGCGCGGCCGGTACAGGAAGTCGGTGTAGTTCCAGAGCGCGATCATGCCGAGCGGGCCGTACCCGCCGGAGCCGACCAGGTCCCGGATGAGCGCCACCGCCGGGTCGAACCCGTGGGTGTGCCCGACGACCAGGACCACGCCGGCCGCCTCGGCCGCCTTGATCATGGCGTCACAGTCGGCGACCGTCAGTGCCATCGGCTTCTCGACGATGACGTGCTTGCCGGCCCAGGCCGCGGCGACGGTGTGCTCGCGGTGCAGTTGGTGCGGCGTGGCCACGTACACCGCGTCCACGTCGGGCTGGGCCAGCAGCCCTTCGATGCCGGGATGGACCGGCAGCCCCTCCGCCCCGGCGAACCGCTCCCTCAGTGTGGGGTCGGGGTCGGCCGCTCCCGCCAGCCGGATGCCCGGGTGGGTGCGGGCGGCCGACGCCATCACGCCTCCGGCGAGGCCGAGCCCGACCAGGCCGAGCCCGAGCGTACGTGCGCTCATCCGACGGCCCCTACTCGACCGGGACCGGTCGGCATACGCCGGTCGCCCGGGTCTCCTCGCCGTAGACCGCCATGAACTCGTCGAAGCTCGCGATGGGGGTGAGCTTGCTGATCGCGCGAACGCCGAACGCGTCCGGGTCGGCGACGACGGCCGGTTCCACGCCCTTCTTCAGCGCGTCGGTAAGGTTGATCAGGATTCGCCGGGCGGCGACCACCGCCCGGTCGGAGCTGACCAGGTGCTCGGCGGACCGGTCGATGATGCCGGGGTCGGCACTGCCGATGCTGCGCGAGTTCTCGGCGAGCGCCCGGTCCTGGTCGTGCACGCCCCAGATGCCGGTGAAGTTGACGGTGCGCTGCACCTCCCGGTCCAGCAGGTAGTCGTTCTCCTTGCTGGCGAGCGGGAGCCAGGTGTCGATCGCGTACCCGCCGGGCAACACGTACCGGCCGCGTTCCATCCGCGGCGGGAACAGTGCGCCGCTGTTGTAGTAGGTGTCCAGTTCCTCCTGCCCGATGGGCTGGTCGACCCGGTAGCCGAAGGTGAAGACGGTGGTGTGGTTGTCGTCGACCGGCACCCAGGCCCGGCCGCCGCCCGAGACGAAGCCGCCCGGCGCCCGCGGGATGAGGCTGAACATGGGCAGGATGAACTGGGTGACCCGCCACAGGTATTGACCTTCGTGCTCACGGCGGGCGCCGTAGACCAGGCCGTACTCGGTCTGCCGCAGCTCGATGTGCGGGGCGGCGTCGCTGGACATCTGCGCGCCGGTCGATTTCTGCTTGGTTGTGTTCTTGTCGAAGTCGCGGTGCAGCCAACTGATGTGCGAGCTGTCGATCTCGCCCTCCATGCCCTGCGACCAGTTGGTGCGCTGCAGCCAGCGGGCGGCGAACGCGTGCTCGGCCGGGACGTTGGCGTACTCCAGTGCGGGGAACGGCGGCTGCACCTCCTTCGGCCCCATGTAGATCCAGACGACCCCGGCGCTCTCGTGCACCGGGTAGGCGGTGATGCCCACGTTCCTGCGGATGTCCGGGGCACCGGGCGGCACGTTGGGCGTCTCCATGCACCGGCCGCCGGTGTCGAACTTCCAGCCGTGGTAGACGCAGCGCAGCCCGCCCTCCTCGTTGCGCCCGAAGAACAGCGGCGCCAGCCGGTGTGAGCAGTACGCGGCGACGATGCCGACCTTGCCGGAGGAGTCCCGGAACGCGACCAGGTCCTCACCGAGGATGCGCAGCCGCACCGGGGGACAGTCCGGCTCGGCGACTTCGGAGGTCAGCACCGCGGGCAGCCAGAACCGGCGGAACAGCTCACCCATCGGCGTGCCCCGCCCCACCCGGGACAGGGTCTCGTTCATGTCAGCGCGCAGCATGGCGGCACTCCTCGGCGGCTCGGCGGCCCGGGTTCTCCGCCCGGTTCGCGTTCCTCTTCAGGTCCGGACTCCTCATCGGGGATTCCCGGGCAGCTTGTTCCGCTCGTCCTGGCGCAGCACCAGATCCCACAACTCCTGGCCGATCGGGGACTGCTCGTCCTCGATGAGGTGGCCGAGCAGTCCGGCGCACCGGCCGACCAGGGCCAGGCCCCGGGCCAGGTGCAACGGCAGGTCCATGCTGAGCACCATCGCGCCGACCGCCCCGGCGGTGTTGGCGGGCAGCCGCCGCGGGTACACCGTGGAACTGGTCTCGTCCAGGGCCAGCAGTAGCCGCCAGTACCGACCGAAGTAGCCGTTGCGCTCGGACACGGCGCGCAGCACCGGGATCCGCGGATCGCCGTCGACGTGGATGTTGTGGCCGAGCCCGTACAGCGGCGCCCGGGCGGCCCGGCGCGCGGCGGCGAACTCGCGGGCGGTCTTGGCGACCTCCTCGTCCGAGCTGTCCTCGGTGAGGTCCCGGCCGGCCTCGCGGAGCATGACCGCCGCGTCCTGCATGGCGCCGAGGAACACGCTGCCGGCCCCGAGCAGCCCTGCCGCCACCGCCGCCTGCGGCGCCTCGGGGGCGCCGAGGTAGGTGAGCCGGGCGGCCAGCGCGCTCGGGGTGAGCCCGTGGTCGGTGACGGTCACCATGATGGCGTTGAGCATGTCCTTCTCGTTGCCCTCGCACCGGCGCCCGATGGTGACGAGCAGGATCATGTCGACGAAGTCGATCTGCCCGATCAGCTCGTTCGCCAGGTCGTGGCCGCGGACGGTGATGCGGTCCGGGGTGGTCTGGCCGATTTCGGTCTTGATCACTGGGTTGCCTCCACGGACCCGGCGGTGACCAGCACCGCGTCCAGGGCGACGACGCCCTGTCCCGCGGGCAGCACCCGCACCGGGTTGAGTTCGAGTTCGTCCACGACCGCGGCATTGGCCTCGACGAAGCGGGACACGTTGACCAGCAGGTCGACCAGGGCGTCCACGTCGCCGGGCTCGCCGCCGCGCACGCCGTGCAGCAGGGCGGCGCAACGCGGCTCGTCGACGAGGGCGCGGGCCTGGTCCGGGGTGAGCGGCAGCAGCCGCCGGGACACGTCACCGAACAGCTCGACCAGGACGCCGCCCAGGCCGAAGGTGACGACCTGGCCGAACACCGGGTCGCGGGAGACACCGACCAGGACGTCCAGGCCGGCCGAGGCCATGGCCTCCACCAGCACGCCGCCGACCTCCGCATCCGGCCGGGCGGCCGGCACGGCCTCCCGGATCCGGTGGTAGGCAGCGCGGACCTGCCCGGCGTCGGCGAGGCCGACGGCGACGCCGCCGACGTCGCTCTTGTGGGTGATCTGCGCGCTGACCACCTTGAGGACCACCGGGTACCCGACGCGCTCGGCGACGGCGACCGCCTCGTCCGCGGTCGTGGCGACTCCGGAGGCCGGGACGGGTACACCGTGCCGGTCCAGCAGTTCCTTGGCCGTCGGCTCGGTGTGCACGATCCGCTCGCCGCCGGATGACGCGGCACCGAGTGGGCGCCAGCCCTCCTGGTGGCTCCAACGGCCCCGCTCGACCCAGCGGCGCAACGCCGCGGTGCCGTTGCGAACGCTGCGCACCGGGACCAGCCCGCCCTTGACCAGCTCGTCGTAGCCGGGGCCGAGCCGGTCGCTCATCCACACCGGCAGGATCGGCGTCTCGGTCTCCCGCTGGACCTGGGCGATGGACGCGCCGATCGCCTCGGTCAGCTCCTCGTAGTCGCAGGGGAACGGGTAGAGCACCAGGCCCACGTCGGGGTCGTCGGCGACGGCGCGCAGGCTCTCGTAGCCGATCTCGGTGCGGGTGAGGATGTCGGAGGTGGCGTCGACCGGGTTGGCCACCGCGGCGTAGTCCGGCAGCACCTCGCGCACCCGGGCCAGCGTCTTGTCGGAGAACTCGGCCAGCTCCAGCCCGGCGTTGCCGACGGCGTCGGCGCCGAGCGCGCAGCCGCCGCCGGAGAACCCGTACACGGCGATCCGCTCACGCCCGGTGGGCCGCTTGCGGGCGAACAGTGCGGCGGTGTCGATCAGCTCGTCCATGTCGTCGACCTCGACGACCCCGGCCTGCCGGAACACCGCGCTGTTGACCTCGGCGGCGCCGGACAGCGAGCCGGTGTGCGAGGCGACGGCCCGGGCGCCGTAATCGGAGCGGCCGACCTTCAGTGCGATGACCGGCTTGCCGCGCTCGGCGGCGTACAGCGCGGCGTCCACGAAGGCAGGGCCGTCCTTGACACCCTCCATCGTGCTGGCGATGACGGTGATGGCGTCGTCGTCGGCGTAGTGGCGGATGAAGTCCGCGACGGTCAGGTCGACCTCGTTGCCGGTGGACGCCCACAGCCCGACGCCGACGCCGCGCTCCATGGCCTGCAGGAAGCAGCGGCCGATGCCGCCGCCCTGGGTGGCCAGGCCGATCGGGCCGGCGAACTGGTCCAGGTGGAACGATGGGGAGAACATCAGGCCGAGCCGCCGGTTCAGGTTGCACAGGCCCGGCGAATTGGGTCCGTAGATACGCATCCCGGATTCGCGGCCGATCTGCGCCATTTCCGCCTCGGCCCGCTTGCCCTCCTCGCCCATCTCCCCGAACCCGGAGGTGAAGACGATGGCGAACCGGGTCCCCTTCAGGGCGCACTCGCGCAGCACGGGGAGCGTCTGCGCGGCGGGGACGACCAGCAGGGCGACGTCGGGGGACTCCGGCAGGTCCAGCACGCTCTGGTAACAGGGCAGGTCGTGGATGGTCCTCTTGCTCCGGCTGATCAGGTACGCCGCACCAGTGAAGTCCGAATGGTCGAGTAGGTTTGCGACTGTTCGTGATCCAAGACTGCCCGGGCGGTCCGATGCTCCAATGATCGCCACAGACGAAGGGTTCACCAGCCGGGACAGGTCCACCCGTCCGACCAGACCCGTGGCCGCCTCGCTACCGGCCGCTCCCATGCGCCACCCCGCTTCCATTTCATGTTATTTCGTTGCACCTTACGAGATATCGCGGCTTTGAGGCAATGACCCCGACTCATCCGACCGCTGGACGGCCCCACCGGACACGCCCAGGCGCATGTCCAGGGCGGACCCCTCGGTCGCGACGGAGCGCCCGAACTCGCACGAGCAGGCGGGCACGCCGGCCCACGTGACGGTGAGGCAGTGCTCACAGCTGGTCACCAGCGGAGGAACCGGGCCCGCGGCGGGGTCCCCAAAGAGAGGGCGGGCGCTCATCATGACCCCGCCCCGGCGACCGCTGCGCCTACTGACACGACAACCCCCAAGGATCAAATACTGCGACCTTTCGTGATGCTACACGAAATATCGCTGTTTGCGAGGGAGTGTCGAAGTCGCAGACCGACCACGACGGCCATGTACGGTCGAACCTGCTTGGACATGTGGAAAAGCACTCTCAGACCGGCCCATCGATCCCACCGGGGTCCACCTCTCCCGCCATACGGCACCACCTGGCTACGGGGCGTCGTGACTTGAACCGGAATTACGGGATCTATCCATAAGGTCCGCAGGCGCCACCCGACAGCGCGCCGGGCATCGGCCTCACGGGGATTCAGTGCCGGTAGGACGGCGCCGGCGGAACAGGGCCGCCCGCCGCGGAACACGGGACCGGCCACCGCGGCGCGGACGCCGGAACCGGTACCCCGGACGAACACGAGGCCCGGCGAGCGCGTCCGGGCCGCCAGGCCGCCCGCATCCGCGATCAACATGCCCGACTACGCCCCCTGCGGGCGTTTCATTACCATTTCGTCAAGACACGTAGTATTTCATCGTTATTTCGGGATACGCTACGGCACGTCGTTACCCAAGACAAGGGTGCCGGCACCGCGGCGTACGACCGTTCGCCCGCCGCCGGCACCGTTCCGGAGCGGACATACCAACCCACCGCCCCACCCCGGACCTCGGCCCGTCATCGCAGGACGAGCCGGACAACCAAGCGGAACGCCGGATACGGTCCTCCGCAGAGACGAGGCCGCCGCATCCTTGACGCAGTGCGTCTCAGACCATATTTTTACACGAGATATCGTCATATATTGTGAGATATCGAGGTCGAGATGCTCGACGAAGTATCTGACTGACCGGTAGCCGGACCTCCCGGTCCGGTCGGCTCCGGCACCGCGAGGACACTTGGACGTGTCACCGGCACGTCCGCCCGCGCCGCCAGCGACCACATCCCCAAAACGACAAGTCACCAGCCGACCGTGAGCGCCGTACCGGCGAGCCAGCAGTGCCGCGCCGGTGTCAGGCGACCCCTGACCCCCCCGTCATCGAAATCCCGCATCACCGGCCGTCATCTCCTCCCCAGCGATGAACGGCCCGCGGGATTGATCCGCAGCCCATGAGGAGGCTGAACGATGCGTCCCAGCTTGAGGCTGATGGCAGTGGCGATGCCGCTGGCCCTCACCCTGGCCACCGCCGCCTGCGGCGGCGACTCCGGCGCCACAGAGAAGCGAGAGGTCAGTGCCTTCTCCGCCACGGGCGACGACGCCCTGGCCGCGCAACTGAAGCCCAAGCCACTCGCCGAGCGCAAGACCATCAAGATCGGCATCTCGTCGATCGTCGGTTCCTACGCCGCAGTCGCGCTCGCCGACAGCCTCGGGGAGTTCGAGAAGGAGAACATCCAGATCCGGTTCGAGTTCCTGCAAACGCAGGATGCGCTGGTCATGATGACGCAGGGCAACGTGGACGTGCTGGCCACCCAGGTCTCCCCCGGCTTGCTCAACCTCATCGCGTCCGGCGAGAACATCCGGATCGTGTTCCCCGGCGGCGGCCGGCCCGAGAGCACCGACCAGGGCCTGTACGTCAACAAGAGCATCTTCGGCGACAACGGGAAGTTCGACCTGACCGACCTCAAGGGCGTCAAGCTCGCCGGTCCCGGCGGCAACCGCCCCGCACTGTGGGCCTCGCTGTTCGAGCACCTGAAGAACAACAACGTCGCCATCGGCCCCAAGGACGTCGAGTGGCAGGACCTGTCCTCAGCCGACTCGGTCAACGCGCTGCGCAACGGCGCGGTCGGCGCCGCCTACGCCTCGACCCCGTACCAGAAGGTGGTGGCCGGTGACGCGTGCTGCGAGTTCGTCAAGGGCGCGATCGCCCCGACCACCGGCGTCTTCTACATGTTCGACGACCGCCTGATCAAGGACGACCGGGAGACCGGGCTGGCCTTCACCAGGGCGATGGCCAGGACGACCCAGAAGTACCTGCTCAAGGACTACCGGCAGACCAAGGAGGTGGTCGCCGCCCTCGCCGCGGCGCAGAAGATCCCCGAGGACTCCATCCGCACCACCGAGCCCTCGGCCTTCGAAGCGGACTACAACCTGCACACCGAGAACGCCTCGATCTACCAGGGCTACTACCGCAGCATCGACAGCGGGCTGCTCCAGTACAAGGACGACCTCGGTGAGCAGGACCTCTTCAACACCTCCTTCGCCGAGGAACTGAAGAACGCCGGCTGAGCCTGGCGGCGGGGCCCCGCTGCGGCGGGGCCCCTTTTCACCTATCGGGTACCGGATGACGACGGCAGGGAGCGACCGCCGCCGGCCGGAAGAGCCGAGAACCGGAAGAGCGGAGAAGTCGTGAACGACAGTAGAGTCGCGGTACGCGGCGTGGAACGGGTGTTCGCATCCGGTGGTTCCAGCGTCCAAGCCCTGGGGCCCATCGACCTCGACGTCAGGGACGGGGAGTTCCTCTGCATCGTCGGCCCGTCGGGGTGCGGGAAGTCCACCCTGTTGCGCGTCATCGCCGGGCTGCTGAGCCCCAGCGCCGGCGAGGTGTCACTGCGCAGCACCAGCGGGGAGGCCCCGCTGACCTCGGTGGTGTTCCAGGACTACAGCATCTTCCCGTGGAAGACCGTCGAGGCCAACGTCCGCTTCGGCCTGGACATCGCCAAGATCCCGGCGGCCGTGTCCAGGGAGCGGGTCTCCCGCTGGCTGACCCGGCTGGGCCTCGCGGACTTCGCGTCCGCCTACCCGTCCACACTGTCGGGGGGCATGAGGCAGCGGGTCTCCATCGCCCGCGCCTTCGCGGTGGAGCCGCAGATCCTGCTCATGGACGAGCCGTTCGCCGCGCTGGACGCGCAGCTGCGCCAGATCATGCAGGCCGAGCTGCTCGAGCTCTGGCAGGAGGACCGCAGGACCGTCATCTTCATCACCCACAACCTGGACGAGGCGATCCTGCTCGGCGACCGGGTGATGGTGATGAGCTCCCGGCCAGGGCGCGTGGTGGCCGAGTTCGAGGTGCCGTTCGAGCGGCCCCGCTCGGCCGACATCCGCCGCAGCTCCGAGTTCGCGGAGCTGGAGGGCGAGATCTGGGACCGGTTGCGGTCCGCGATGGAGCCGCGCTCCCAGGTGTCCGCGTGAGCGGGCGACCGGAAACCGTGGGGAAGTGAAGAGGTGGGAACGATGACCGACCTGGTACAGACGGAGAAGCGGGCGCGGACCGGCGGGGAGGGCGGTGACACCGTCCTGCGCCGGCCGGACCTCGCCGAGCGCGACCCCGTCCGGTTCCAGCGGCGCCGGGTTCTGGTCGACAACCTGCTGCGGTTCGGCACGCCCGTCCTCATCCTCGCCGTATGGCAGGCGATCTCCAGCAGCGGACTGGTCGACCAGCGGTTCTGGCCGCCGCCGAGCGAGATCGTGGTCTCCTTTGCCGAGCTGGTCTCCTCCGGCCTGGTAATCGAGGCGGCGTCCAGTACGCTCCAGGTGCTCATGCTGGGCTACCTGAGCGGATCGCTGGCCGGCATCCTGCTCGGCGTGCTGCTCGGCAGCATCCGCAAGCTGCGCACCGCCATCGAGCCGATCATCAGCGCTCTGTACACCGTGCCCAAGCTCGCGGTGCTCCCGCTGCTGCTGATGGTCTTCGGGCTGGGCATGACCCCGAAGGTGCTGCTGGTGGCGTTCGGCGTCTTCTTCATCGTGGTGATCTCCACCATGTCCGCGGTGGCCGGCATCCCCGAGGGCTACCTGGAGCCGGCCCGGTCCTTCGGGGCAAGCCGGCTGCAGACGTTCCGGCACGTGACCCTGCCGGCGATGGTGCCCGAGGTGTTCACCTCACTGCGCATCGCCATCGGGACCGCGGTGCTGCTGGTCATCGGCATCGAGTTCGTGCAGGGCCGGGACGGCCTGGGCTTCCTCATCTGGAATTCCTGGCAGGTGTTCCTGGCGGACCGGATGTACGCGGGCATCGTGACGGTGTCGCTGATCGGCGTCGCGCTGCAGTCCGCGGTCACCTGGATCGGCCGCCGCGTCGCCCCCTGGGCCCCGCGCCGGTAGCACATGCGAGAAGGCCGCCGCCCCTTCCAAGGGGCGGCGGGCGGCTCGCTCTCGCGCGCGGGGGGGTGCGGGGGGGCGGGCTGGGGGCGGGTATTATTTGAGAGGTGGCGCCGGAAGACGAACTCACGCTCCAA
>NZ_JBFAOJ010000065.1:0-56933 GCF_040675205.1 Streptosporangium sp. NPDC049644
ACCAAATCTACTCCCGCCCCCAGCGCTTCGCGCTTTTTTTGGATTCGGTGCGGGTTTTGTTCTTGGGCATCCGTCCGGGCGGCCGGGTCGGGCGCGCGGGGCCCGCCCGCCCCGCGGCGACCAGCGCGTGGCCTGCACCGGCACGGATGTAGGCCAGGTACACGGTGTCGATGCCGTTGTCGATGCCGTTGTCGAGGCCGTCGCGCCACCGCACCCGCCGGTCCTCCACGACGAGTTCGGCAGCCGCTCATGATCTTGTCCTCGCCACACAGGCATGATCATGAGCGGCTGATCCCGTTGGGTCGCACCCCGTCACGAGATCGCATCGGCTGAACCGCGTCATCCCGGCTCACGCAGCGATGACCGGGTGTCACACCAGCCCGGGCCGGTCACACGGGAGCGCCGCCGAACCCGATCTCGTTCCCGTCGGGATCACGGTAGGTGGTCTTACGCACGCCGTTGGAGTAGGTCTCCCGCTCGGCGGGGGCGAGTCCCCGCTCGGCGATCTGCGCGACGAACGCGTCGAGGTCGTCGACGAAAATCGTGTGCATGGCGTAGCCGGCACGCTCGGGCCGCTGCTCGATGAACACGAACCGATGTTCTGCGAGCTCCCATACGGCCTCCGTGTCGCTCGCGACGAACGTGGGCGGAGAGCCCAGCAACCGTTCATACCACTTCAGGGCTGCCGCGTACTCGGTGACCGGAATTCCTGCGAACAAGTCGAGGGCCATGCCGCGATCATATGGACTTCGGCTGGTTTCCGTGGCCGTGCAGCTTCAGCTGTGCCCGCATCGTCGCATACGCCCAGCTCGGCTGACATGGCCCGCCGGATCAGGGTGGAGCCGCCCGCGGTCGGGGGTAGCACCGGCGGGGAAGAGCCGTCACCAGGTTCAACACGGTCGCGTGTACCTGGGTGACAGCTTCGTCACCGACAGCCCGACACCCCCGCGAGAGGCCGGACCCCGCCGAGGAGCCGGCCGGTGTCGGCGGTCGTCAACGTCCCGGCCGGGGCAGGTGCCCTTTGCGCGGCCCGGGTGAGGAGTGAACAGGGCGAGTGTCCCCAGGCAGTGTCAGGCTGTGGCCCGTAGGTGTTCGTGTGCCCATTCCTCGAAGGACGTGAGCGGGATGCCGAGGGCCCGCGCGTACTCCGGGCGGGCGGGCTGCCCGGCCACGTTCATGTGTTCGTGGGAGATGCCCGCCCACGCCGGCATTCCTGCGGCGATCGCCTCCTCCTCGGTCATGTCGGGCGCGGTCAGTTCGGTGTCCAGCACCCGGGAGAGGACCTCGGCGATCTCCGTCATCGTCAGGTGGTCGCCGGCCAGCTCCAGCTCGACGCCGTCGAACCGCTGCGGTGCGGCGACGGCTGCGGCGGCCGCCTTGCCGATGTCGTCGACCGCGATGAGGGAGAGCCGGGTGCCGGGCTTCAGCACGGTCGCCAGGCCGCCTTCGACGCCGCGGGGAATCAGGTAGGCCGCGGACGGGAGGAAGTTCTCCATGAAGCAGCCCGGCTTGATGAGCGTCCAGTGCGTGAAGCCCGCCTTGCGGACCCGGTCCTGGATCTCGGTCTTGGTGGTGTAGTAGGGCTCCAGGGGCGCCCAGCGGCCTTCGGCCCAGCCAGGAGTCTCGGTGTGCTGCCCGGCGCCGGAGACGGACGTGTGCACGAACTGCGGCACGCCGGCGGCCAGCGCGCCTTCGATCAGGTTGACGGCCTGGGTCAGCTCGCCGTCGAAGTCGATGGCGGCTCCCTTGATCACGGGCATCTGCACCGAGAAAACGGCCCGGACTCCCGTCGCGGCCCTGATCAGGGAGTCACGGTCCCGAAGGTCGCCGGTGACCAGTTCGGCGCCGAGGGCTTCGACCGCCCCGGCTCGGTCGGTCGTGGGGTCGCGAACCAGCGCGCGGACGGGGACGCCGGTCGCGAGCAGGGCGCGGGCGGTGGCGCCCCCCTGCTGTCCGGTGGCGCCGGTGACCAGGACGGGTGCGGGATCGGTGGACATGAGGCCTCTCCTGAGGTAGGCGTTCATTAAACGGCGGACCCCGCCGTTTATGCTTCGGTAAGATACGGCGGACCCCGCCACTTAGCAAATGTGAGGTGACGCCATGCCCGCCCAACGCGCGGACGCCCAGCGCAACTACGTACGCCTGCTCGCCGTGGCCGAGGAGGCGATCGCCGCGCACGGCGCCGACGCGTCCATGGAGCAGATCGCCCGCACCGCGGGAGTCGGATCCGCCACCGTGCGCCGGCACTTTCCCAGCCGCCACGCACTGCTGAAGGCGGTCTTCCGTGAACGGGTCGAGAGCCTGTGCGCCCACGCCCGCGACCTGACCGGCAGGGCCGACACCCGGGCGGCGCTGCTGGAGTGGCTGAGCGCCGTCATCGCGGACGCCGCGACCATCCGGGGGCTGGCCGTCGCACTGACCCGCGACCGAGCGGCCGGCCCCGACGTGGCGCACGAGAACTGCTGTTCGGCGCAGCTCACCGAGGCGGGCGAGCCACTGGTGCGCCGCGCCGCAGACGACGGCACGCTGACACCGGGCGTGACCATCGCCGACCTGCTCACCCTGGTCACCGGCATCGCCCTGGCCACGGAACACCACCCCGACCCCGCCGCCGAGGCAGACCGGCTACTCGGCCTGACCGTGGTGGGAGTCAGCCCTCCTCAGGGGTGAGCGGAGGGGAGAACCGGACGACTGCTGAGCTTGCGGGGTGGCCGCAGGCCGCGCCGCCCGGCGGCACGTCAGCAGCCCGGTTCGAGGTGGCCGCTCATTTCCTGTCGCGGTGGTTGTCGAGCAGGCGGACGAGCAGGCTCATGGTGGCGGCGCCGGCGGCGCCGCCACTGAGCAGGGCGGTGGGCCAGGCGGCGCCGGCGGCCAGGGTGAGCGCGCAGGCGATGGTCGTCACCAGCGTGGTGGTGGTCAAGGTGAGAAGTACGGGTACGGAGAACATCGGGGTCGCTCCTGAGGTGGCGTCGCCGGGGACCCGGCGGTCTGGTCATCGGCCCAGAACGCGATGAGCTCGGTCTCGGTGAGCTCATCGCTCGGGCAGTGGGGCGGAATACGTCCGGTGGTCAAGGCCCACGCGGTCACCAGCAAGGTCAACAGCTGGTCGTCGTCGTGAACCCACGGTGGGGGTGGGGAGCCCGGCCGGGTGCCGGTGACGCGGAGAAAGGCAGGCGAAGCGGCCGGGGCGTGCGCCATGGGCTTCCTCCTTCATCGTCGGCACTGGGGTGCGATCAACGATGAAGGTGCCGCCATCTTGGCCGCTACCGATTCAAACATGTCCGGAAGAGACCGGATAAATACCCTTTTGCAAGGTGAGAAATATTTACGTTCTCGACGCCGATATCCCTTTGCCCCGACCTGGCGGGCAGGATTTTCGGCGTCCTTCAGGGCGGCCCGAATCTATCCGATTTCATCCGGTTTCATCCGGACCCGTCCGGATCACTCCGATCTGAGCCGACCCTATCCGGACTCATCCGGACTCATCCGGGTTGCGTAACCGCAGGTCAACGTCTGGTTAATCCCGGACGAAGCGGAATATGCGATCTCCCTCAGCTTGACCGTCGGTTAGTGCCAATATGACTCCCGCTACTACTTGTAGATCACGGATCACTCATTTCCGGCTAAGGGCGATGGCTGAACAACATCGTGTTGCGGCGCTATGCGCCTTCGTCGATCAGCTCAACGAGCTGCGCGGCCTGGCTGGCTCCCCGCCGCTGTCTCGGCTGCACACGCTGTCGATGCGCATTCCAGAGAACAACGAGGGCAGGGGGCTGGCACCGAGCACCACCCACGACATCTTGACCGGCAAACGCAAACGCGCCCCGGCCTGGGCGTGGGTGGCGTCCTTCGTGGCCGCCTGCACGACTGCCGCCAAGCAGACCGGCCTGGACGTGCAGGCCATGGGCGACACCCAGACCTGGTATCAAAGCTGGCGGGCCGCCCACGATGCCCGGTCCGATCCGCCGGCCGTGCCCACCGAACCTGCCACGCCCGCCCTCACCACGCCGTCGGCGGGACCGGCCCCCGCCGTGTTCGCGGCCTCGCCCTCACCCGCACAACGGCCCGAAGCCGAGCAGGCGCCGTCCACACCGGCGCCCCCGGCGCGGCCAACGAGCGGCAGAGCACCGCACCGGTCGAGCACCACGATCGTGTTCGCGCCGCTCCCTGCGGCCCGGCAGCGGTTGTTGCGGATCTACGGCAGGACCGGTACCCGCCTGCTGAACCGCAGCGAGGCCGGCAACGGAGACGACTGCATGCGCCTGGCCGTCATCGCACTGCTGAAAGGCTGGCCCCAAGAGGCACGCCAGTGGCTGCGCCAAGCAGGCGACGCCGGTCACCCCGCCGCGCCGGGCCTGTTCGACGACCCCGATCGCCTGCAGGTGGCCGCCGAACTCGCCTACCACTACGGCCACCGCTACCAGTGCTCGGATCCGAACAAGCTCAGCGTCGCGATGTTCCTCTACCGGCTGGCCAGCGACCACGGCCACGCCGAGGCCGCCTATCGCCTCGCGAGGATCCACCGGGCCAAGGACGAGGACTGGGCGGCCGCGAGTCTGTTCAGCCGCGCGGCCGACAACGGCCACCCCGAGGCCGCCGCAGAGTTCGACGGCGCCTCCGAACAGCTCACCCAGCCCCCGTGGAACGCCGAGGGCGCGCTGCCCATCGGCCTGATCGAAGAACAAGAACCCGCCACGGAGCCGCCCTCGCCGGCCGGCGATCCTCCCGCGGAGTTCACTTGAGGCGGCCTGAAGGCCACCGGTGCCGCCCATCACCCCGGCCACCGGAAAGCGACACGGTGAGACGGTGAGAGCGACGTCGAGGTCCATCGCGAGGACACAGGCAGGCTCGAAGCGGCCCAGGCCGATGATCAGGATCTTGCCCCTTCCCCTCGGATGGGGGCGGTTCTGCCGCAGCGACCGACCTCCAGCAAAGTGTCTATCAGTGATCACCCTGTTACTTCAGGTGAATCCCTTAATTGCCGTGATTCTTCGAACCGCGCTTCCATCGGCCACCGCGCGCGCTCACCGCGACCGGTACCGCCCGGTAGAGCACGCCCCCTCCGCCCCCCGGCCCGTCACCGCGTTCCCGCGGTTCGGGCACCGGCATCACCAGGTCGGTGAACGCGAAGTCGCACTCCTCGGCCTCGCCGACCAGTCCACTCGACGCCTCCCTCGGAGCGGCGGTGATCACTATCGGCTCCGCGGAGCGGACGGCCCGCCCGATCCCGGTGCAGCCCCCTTGCCGGTCGGCGGCCTCCTAAACATCAGACTGATTTGCCTAAAACTATTAGGCAAATGCATAATACATGTCGCCGAAAGGGAGGAAGGCCATGGTTCGAGCGGGACTGACCGCGGAGCGTCTGACCCGGGCGGGGGCGGAACTGGCCGACGAGGTCGGCTTCGACCAGGTGACCGTCTCGGCGCTCGCCCGGCGGTTCGACGTCAAGGTCGCGAGTCTGTACTCGCACCTGAAGAACTCCCAGGACCTCAAGACCAGGATCGCCCTGTTCGCCCTGGAGGAACTCGCCGACCGGGTCGCCTCCGCTCTGGCCGGGCGCGCCGGCAAGGACGCCCTGGCCGCCTTCGCGAACGTCTATCGCGACTACGCCCGGGAGCACCCCGGCCGCTACACCGCCGCCCGGCTCAGGCTCGCCCCCAAGACGGCGGCCGCCAGCGCCGGCGTCAGGCACGCACAGATGACGCGGGCGATCCTGCGCGGCTACGACCTGACGGAGCCGGACCAGACGCACGCGGTCCGGATGCTGGGCAGCGTCTTCCACGGTTACGTCAGTCTGGAGATGGGCGGAGGCTTCAGCCATACCGCGGTCGATCCGCAGGAGTCCTGGTCCTGGATCGTGGATTCCCTCGACGCTCTGCTGCGGAACCGGACCGCACCCTGACCATCAGAGGGCCGCAGCGCACATCGGCGCATCCGAACAATCCGGAAATCTTGATCAACAGGCTGGGGCATTGACCTCCTCCCCTCCTTGAAGAGAGGGGATTCCCACGGTCACCCGTGAGAGTTCCTGCTTCATCGCCGGTTGCCCGCCCGAGAGGACTCTCGTTGAGGTCTCACACCGGCTCCACAGGCTTTTTACCTCTCCGCCAGCCCGGCGGCGAGAATGTTCTTCGCAGCGTTGACGTCCCGGTCATGGGTCGTGCCGCACCCGCACACCCACTGTCGGACACCCAGCGGCATCTTGTCGTGCAAGGTGCCGCACGCCGAGCACAGTTTCGAGGAGGGGAACCATCGGTCCACAACCAGGAGTTCCCGCCCATACCACTGTGCTTTGTACTCCAGCATGCCGCGCATCTCCCGCCAGGAGGCATCCGAGATGGCACGCGCCAGCTTGTGGTTCTTGACCATGTTGCGCACGGTGAGGTCTTCGATCACGACCGTTTGGTTCTCACGGACGAGACGAGTGGTGAACTTGTGCAGATGGTCTCGGCGACGGTCGGTGATGCGGGCATACACGCGGGCGACCACGAGTTTCGCCTTCCGCCGGTTCGCCGACCCCTTCTCCTTGCGGGAGAGGTTGCGCTGAGCTTTGGCGAGCTTGCGGCGGTCGGCCCGCTCATGTCCGGGGTTGACGATCTTCTCCCCGGTGGAGAGCGTCGCCAACGCTGTGGTACCCGCGTCCACCCCGACCGCGCTGGTCGTCGGCTCCAGCGGTCGAATGGCGTCTTCGCAGAGGATCGACACGAACCAGCGGCCCGCCGCGTCCTTCGACACGGTCACGGTGGACGGCTCCGCCCCTTCAGGCAGGGGACGCGACCACACGACGTTCAGCGGACCGTTCATCTTCGCGAGGGTGATCTGACCGTTCTTCCATCGGAAGGCGCTACGGGTGTACTCAGCGCTCGCCCGGGACTTCTTGCGGGACTTGAACGTCGGGTACTTCGCGCGCTTGGCGAAGAAGTTCGTGAATGCCGCCTGCAAGTGGCGGAGCACCTGCTGGAGCGGTACCGACGACACCTCGTTCAAGAACGCGAGATCGTCGGTCTTCTTCCGCGCCGTCAGTGCCGCCGACGACTCCACGTAGGAGATCTTCCGGCCTTCTTGGGTGTAGGCGCGGGTGCGGTGTTCGAGGGCTTTGTTGTAGACAAGGCGGGCGCAGCCGAACGTCCGGGCAAGCTCGGAAGCTTGTTCGGGGGTCGGGTGGAAGCGGAACTTGAACGCCCGCTTCACGATCTGCGTCACGCCTCACATAATACCGCCAGATCAGTTAACTGCGAACACGCGTTCGATTCACATCCGCGCGGCGCCGTGCCGCGTTTCCTCCCGGCCCCGAAGGGCCAGGTTTCCACGCTCAAGGAGGCATGATGAACACCGAGCACGACTGGATCATCACACCCGTCACCGCGGACATGCTGCGCGGCGTCCTCGACGTGGAACGCACGGCGCACGGCCTGTTGCCGCACCGGCTGCCCGCTCGGGCTCGTCGGCAGATCCCTGACGACCAACTGGCCGTGGCCGAGGCCCAGTCGTCCGGCGTGCGGCTGGCCTTTCGCACCCGGGCCACCATCATCGAACTGGACGCACTGCCCACCAAGAGGGCCTACCGAGGTCTCCCCGCCCCGGCGGACGGCGTATACGACCTGCTGGTCGACGGCCGTCTCGCCGCCCAGGCCACGGTGACCGGCGGCAAGGTCCGCACGATCGACATGACCACCCAGTCCGTCGAACTGCGTGAAGGGCCTCACGGCACCGCCCGGTTCACCGATCTGCCCGCCCGTGACAAGGACGTCGAGATCTGGCTCCCGCATACGGAGATCACCGAGCTGATCGCCCTGCGCACCGACGCCCCGGTCGAGTCGGCACCGGACAGCGGGCGCAGGGTGTGGCTGCACCACGGCAGTTCCATCAGCCACGGCTCGAACGCCACCAGCCCGACCGCCATCTGGCCGGCCCTGGCCGCCGCCCAGGGCGGAGTGGAGCTGGTCAACCTGGGATTCGGCGGCAGCGCGCTGCTCGACCCGTTCACCGCCCGCGCGATGCGGGACACCCCCGCGGACCTGATCAGCGTCAAGATCGGCATCAATGTCGTCAACGCCGACGTGATGCGCCTGCGCGCCTTCACCCCTGCGGCCCACGGTTTCCTCGACACCATCCGCGAGGGGCATCCGACCACGCCGCTGCTGGTCGTGTCCTCCATCCTGTGCCCGGTCCAGGAGGACACCCCCGGCCCCCTCGCGCCCGACTTCGACGGCGGTAGCTTGCGGTTCAAGGCCACGGGCGACCCGGCCGAACGCGTCGCCGGACGCCTGACGCTCAACGTCATCCGCGACGAACTCGCCCGGATCGTCGAACAGCGGACGGCTGACGACCCGAACCTGCACTACCTCGACGGCCGCGACCTTTACGGCGAGACGGACTACGCCGAACTGCCGCTGCCCGACGAGGTCCACCCTGACCCCGCGGGGCACCGTCGCATCGGCGAGAACTTCGCGCGGCTCGTGTTCGGCACCGGCGGCCCGTTCGCCACCAGGACCGGCTGACCAGAGGTGATCACTACGGAGCCGTGTCGCCCTGCCGCGCCGTGAGCACCATGGTGGCCACTCCCCCGGCTGTGCTGAGAGATCCGCTCCGCCGGGGCCTGGGCGCGGGAGGTGCGAGACGCCGAGGAACGCGTGATCACGGTCCGCCGGGAGCGGCAACGCCGCCCCGGTGGTGCACCGAGCCTCACGACGACCCTCCGGCGGAAGGCCGCACCGGTGGTGCCCGGGTGCCTCGCGATCCCGTTCCGTAGCGGCGTACGCCCACCCGGGGTGGGGATCCCGGCCGTGCGCCACTACCCTCTGGCTATGCCGACCCACGAGCGGGAGATCACCGCCCCCGTCGACCTGTGCCTGCCCGACGGGCGCCTCAACCCCGACGCGGTCGGCTGGAGCAGGCGCCCGCTGCACCGCGCGAACCTGCGCGGCTGGGGCAGGACCAAACGCTGGGAGTACTGGGGCGTCGTCACCCCCGGCCACATCGTCGGACTGGTGGCCTCGTCGCTCGACTACGCGGGTGTGCACGGCGTCTACGTGCTCGACCGCGCGACCGGTGTGGAGATCACCAAGGACGTGGTCGTGCCGCTGGCGCGCGGCGCGGTGCTGCCGGATCGCAGCGGTGCGGGCCGGGCGTCGGTACGGGGTCCGGGCCTGCGCATCGACATCGACCAGCGCCCCGAGGCCACCTCGCTGCGGGCCGCCGTGCCCGGGGTGCTGCTCGACGTGGAGGTGCCGCTGCCGGAGGGGCACGAGTCGCTCGGCGTGGTCGTCCCGTGGAGCGCCCGGAGGTTCCAGTACACGGTCAAGGACGTCGGCAGGCCGGTGCGCGGCACGCTGACCGTCGGGGAGAGCAGCCACGTCCTCGACGAGGCGACCTCCTTCGCGGTGCTCGACCACGGACGGGGCCGCTGGCCGTACTCGATCACCTGGAACTGGGCGGCGGGCAGCGCGCCGGGGCGGGCGATCCAGCTCGGCGGCAAGTGGACCGACGGCACCCGCTCGACGGAGAACGCGCTGTTCGTCGGCGGGCGGATGCACAAGATCGGCGATGAGCTGGCCTGGGTGTACGACCGGCGCGACTGGATGCGGCCCTGGCGGATGACCGGTCCCGGGGTGGAGGTGGTCTTCCACCCGTTCCACGAGAAGATCTCACGCACCGAGCTGGGTGTGGTGGGCAGCGAGACCCACCAGTGCTTCGGCCACTTCTCCGGTCGCGCCCGGACCGACGAGGGCGAATGGGTCGACCTCGACGGCCTGGTCGGCTGGGCCGAGGAGGCACGCCAGCGCTGGTGAGGACCGCGGCCATGCCGCCCGCCCGGCGCCGGCGGGGGACGGGCCCGGCCGGGGGCTTTCGCCCGATGGGACCGGCCGGGGCGGCCGTCCGGCTCCGGCGGAGGTCAGCCCAGCCGGAGCCTCCCGTTGACGGTCCGCACCAGTTCGGCGGGGAGTTTGAGCACCTCGCGGTCGTAGGTGAGCAGGCCGTTCAGCTCGTCCTCGACGTCGGAGAGCTGGGTGTAGACGGTCGCGCTCAGGCCGCGTGGCACGGCGGGCACGATCTGCCGGTAGTGCAGCCGGGCGAACGCCCCGCCGAGCTGCGCCGCCGTACGGCATCTGCGGTAGCCGAACTCGCGGTCGTTGAAGGTGTGGCCCTCGACGCGCAGCGAGTAGCCGCCGTACTCCGACAGCACCAGCGCCCGCCCGTCGCGCCCGGCCGGCGGGCGGAAACGGCGGAAGTACACGTGCAGGCTCCGCAGGTCGCCCGCGCCCTGGTCGTGCCACCCGCTCGCGTGGTCGACCGTCCGGGTGGGGTCGAGCTCGGCGAGCTCCCTGGCGGCGCCCGCCGCGTCGAACTGGCCCCAGCCCTCGTTGAACGGCACCCACACGGCCAGGCTCACCACGTTGCGCAGCAGCTCGACGGTCTCCCGCAGCTCGGCTGCGAACCGCTCGCGGCCCTCGGCGTCGCCGCGCCCGAACCACCGGTGGCGACGGTCGTCGAGGCGCAGCGGTGTCAGCACCGGCGCGGTGATCACCAGCGGGTGATAGCGGCCGCCGCCGTTCACCATGTCCTGCCAGACGAGCATGCCGAGCCGGTCGCAGTGGTGGTACCAGCGCATCGGTTCGATCTTGATGTGCTTGCGCAGCATGTTGAAGCCGAGCCGCTTCATGGTCTCGATGTCGCAGACCATGGCCTCGTCGGAGGGCGGCGTGTACAGGCCGTCGGGCCAGTAGCCCTGGTCCAGGACTCCGGCGTGGAAGTAGGGTCGTCCGTTGAGCAGCAGCCTGGGCACACCGTCCGCGTCGCACCCGACGCCGAAGGAGCGCACGCCGACGTAGCCGCGTACGCTGTCGGCCCCGAGACGCACCGACACGTCGTACAGGTACGGGTCCTCGGGACTCCACGGGCGGACTTCCGGGATCGGGATCCGCACCGGCACGCCCGCGTCCGCCTCGGCGGACGCGACCACCTCGCCGTCGGCGAGGATCTCGACGGCGGCCCGTCCCGAGGCGGCGTGCACCGTCACCTCGACGCACGAGGCGTCCAGGTGCGGGACGAGCGTGAGCCGCTCCACGTGTACGGCGGGCACGCACTCGGCCCACACGGTCTGCCAGATGCCCGACTGGGCGGTGTACCAGATGCCGCCCCGGCGCAGCTTCTGCTTGCCGCGCGAGTGCTGCCCGGTGTCGGAGTCGTCCCGCACGGCCACGACCAGCGTGTTGGGGCCCTCGCGCAGGGCGTCGGTGATGTCGCAGGCGAACGGCAGGTAGCCGCCGGTGTGCGTGCCCACCTCGACCCCGTTGAGCAGCACCCGGCAGGTCTGGTCGACCGCGCCGAAGTGCAGCAGCACCCGCCCGCCCGGGACGGCGAAGTGGTCGGGCAGGGTGAGCGCGCGCCGGTACCACAGCGTCTGCCCGGGCAGGAGCTGCCGCCCGACGCCGGACAGCGGAGCCTCGGGGGAGAACGGCACGACGATGTCGCCGTCGTAGCCGTCGTAGTCGTCGAGGGCCTCGGGTTCGGCCGGGGAGACGGCGTACCGCCAGCGGCCGTTGAGGTTGAGGTAGCTGTCGCGGACGAGCTGCGGCCTGGGGTACTCCGGCAGCACGGCCTCGGGGTCGAGGGCCGCGCCCCAGCGGGTCAGCAGGGTCATGCGGTCCCCCTGCGGCGCAGCGCCAGCACCGGTACGGCCATGAACGCCACCACGGCCGTGGCGGCCAGGAAGATGGCCGGTGAGGGGACTTGTTTGAGCACCCCGAGCTCCTCGTAGTAGACGTCGGCCCCCTCGATCACGGCGGCGCCCAGGAAGGGGCCGACGATCATGGGGATGAGAATCGCGAAGACCATCCGCAGTCCCTGGACGTGACCGGCGCGGTCCGGCGGCGAGTGGTCGCGGACGATCGCCGCGATGGGCGCGAGCACCAGCATGAACCCGGACATCATGACGAGCCCGGCGGCGATCACCGGGATCATCCCGGTCGCGACGGACATCAGCAGCAGGCCCGTGCCGTACACGGCGATGGCGGGCGGCAGGAAGCGCACCTTGCCCACCCGGTCGATGAGCGGCCCGCAGGCGACGCTGATCACCGAGGAGCCGGTCAGCACCACGGCCAGGACGATCGCGTACCCCTCGATGTTCAGGTATCGCTGCAGGTAGATGATCAGGTAGGGCAGGAAGACCCGGGTGGAGACCCCCCAGATCGTCCACGCGGCCAGGGCCAGGTAGAGGACGGGGTTGGCCCGTATCGCACTCGGCCGCAGCCCGTGTACGAGTGAGGCCAGGTAGGCGCCCTCCTGGCGCACCGGGTCCGGGCGGTCGCGCACGAGCACCCAGGAGACGGCTCCGACCACGACGATGATCGCCCCGATGAGCACGAAGAACAGCCGCCACTCCCCCGCGCGGGTCAGCGAGTCGAACCCGCCGAAGACGGCCAGCATCGACACCAGCGGCATGATCGCCAGCACTGACTCCACCCGGCCCCGGTTCGCCGGGCGGGTCACGTCGGTCACCCACGCCTGGAAGGCCGCGTCGTTCGCCCCGGCGCCGAGGAACGACATCACGCAGTCCAGCGCGATGACCGCGGCCACCGTGGCCGCGACGGCTCCGGCCGCCGGGGCGACGGCCGCGACCGCGTCGACGGTGACGAAGCCGAAGGCCGCCGTGGCCAGCCCCCACAGCACGTATCCGGCGGCGATGAAGGAGCGGCGGCGCCCCACCCGGTCGGAGAGCGCGCCGACCAGCAGGGTGGCCACCGTCGCGGTCGCCGCGCTGGCGGCGACCATGGTGGCGATGGCGCCGGGATCGTCGCTCACGGTGTCGTAGAGGAACACATTCAGGTACATGTTCTCGACGGTCCATGCCACCTGCCCGGCGAAGCCGAGCACGATCAGAGCCGCCCACGAACGTCCGCCCAGCCCGGCGGTGATCTCTGTGGTCACGGCGAGAGACTACAGGGGGTTTTGTCGCTATTTGGGACAGATTTCGCGTCCGTTGATGCCACGAAAACGCAATCCCGCCTTGCCGCACGGGAAAGCCGGCGAAGAGCGCGGCAGGGCCGCGCACCGGCGGCGACCGGGCCCGGAGCCCGATCCGCGCGTTCAGCTGACTGTGACGTGTCACAAGGTTTGACCACTCAGGTTTACCGCCCCCTCCAATTCCCAGAAGAGCGCTGCCAGCCCATGGTTTGTGGGAGACCTGTAGGCGATCACCGGAGTCCCCCATGCAGCGTCGCACCTTCATCGTGTCCCTCTCGGCCGTCGCCCTGTCCGGCACCCTGTGGCAGAACGCCGCGCTCGCCTCCTCGGTGGTCGCGGGCGAGAGCCCGTACGGTCCGCTCGGTGAGCCCGACGGCAACGGCGTCGCACTGCCGGCCGGGTTCGGCAGCAGGGTGGTGGCCAGGTCGGGCCACCTCGTCGGCGGCACCCTCTGGCATCCGGCCCCGGACGGCGGCGCCTGCTTCGCCGACGGCACCGGCTGGATCTACGTGTCCAACTCGGAGGTTCCGCTGGTCGGAGGCGCTTCGGCGATCAGGTTCAGGGCCGACGGTTCGATCGAGCGGGCCTACCGGATCCTGTCGGGCACCAACCTCAACTGCGCGGGCGGGGGCACGCCGTGGAACACCTGGCTGTCCTGTGAGGAGATCTTCCGCGGCAAGGTCTACGAGACCGATCCCTACGGCGTGCGCGGTGCCCAGCAGCGCCCGGCGATGGGCAGGTTCAAACACGAGGCCGCCGCCTGCGACCCCGATCACCGGGTCGTCTACCTGACCGAGGACGAGGACGACGGCTGTTTCTACCGCTTCGTTCCCAACGTCTGGGGCGAGCTGTCCAGCGGCCGTCTCGAGGTCTTCTGCACCGACGACCTCTGGCGGCCGGTACCCGATCCGACACCCGGCGTCCTGCAGAGGCAGACCAGGCATCAGGTGGGCGCCGCCAGGCACTTCGACGGCGGCGAGGGCTGCCACTACGCGGACGGCGTCTGCTACTTCACCGCCAAGGGCGACCGCACGGTGTGGGCCTACGAGACCGGCCGCCAGACGATAACCGCGATCTATGACAGCACCGGCACGCTCACCGGCATCGACAACATCACCGGCACCCGGGGCGGTGACCTCTACGTCGCCGAGGACGGCGGCAACATGGAGATCAACATCATCACCCCGGACCGGGTGGTCGCGCCGATCGTACGGCTCGACGGCCAGGGCGAGTCCGAGATCACCGGCCCCGCCTTCTCCCCCGACGGCACCCGCCTGTACTTCTCCTCCCAACGCGGCACCAGCGGCGAACGGGCGGGGACGGGCGGCATCACCTACGAGATCACCGGCCCCTTCCGTCGCTGACCCTCAAAACCCCCCATGGCTCTTGCCGGAACCCTCCTGCCCATCGCGTTGGCGATCATCATGTTCGGCCTCGGGCCGAGCCCGACGATCTCCGGCTGCCGCCGTGTCGTCGTCCATCCGTCGTCTGTCCGAAGGCCACCGCCGTGGCGCCCGGCCGCCAGATCCTGGTGCCGCCCGCGACCTGCTCCGGCCTGGTGGTCCTCTTCGACCTGCCGCCGGCCGTCGCCTACGGCGTGCTGATGTTCCCCACCGCGGCGGCAGCCGGGTTCCCGCTCAGATCTCGCACGACAGAGCCGATGCCCTTCGAAAGGAGTTCAGCATGATCCGATCAGTGATCGCCGCGATCGTCCTGGTGGTCGCCGTCACCCCCGCCGCCCGCGCCTCGGCCGGTGAGGTGTACGTGGCCCTGGGGGACTCGGCCGCCTCAGGGCCGTTGGTACCCAACCAGGTGTTACCCGACCTCGGGTGCTGGCGCTCCGACCGTAACTACGCCCACCTCACCGCGCAGGCCATCGGGGCCGCCACGTTCCGCGACGTCACCTGCTCGGGCGCCAAGACCAAGGACATGTACACCGCACAGGGCACCGATCTTGGCTCGGTGCCGCCGCAGCTGAACGCGCTCAGCCAGGACACCACGCTGGTCACCGTGCAGATCGGCGCCAACGACGTGGGCCTGACCGGGTTCATCGAGGACTGTCTGAACCTGCTGCCGCCGCCCGTCGGCGACGCCTGCAACGACGACTACATCGAGAACGGGCAGGACACCTGGCGGGTCAAGACCGACGCACTGCGGCCGAAGCTGACCGCTTTGGTCTCCGACATCCGGGCCCGCTCACCGCAGGCCAGGATCTTCGTGGTGGGCTATGGGACCTACGCCCCGCCCAACGGCTGCTACCCCCGGGTACCGATCATCAAGCAGGACGCCAACTACATCCGCGCCACCCTGCAGTACTTCAACCAGGCGGTGGCGGAGCAGGCGGCGGCAGCGGGCGTCGCCTTCATCGACCTGCAGACACCGAGCAAGGGCCACGACCCGTGCACCTCGGCGGGAACGCGGTGGATCGAGCCCTACGTCCCCGCCTCGCCGGCCGCGCCTTTCCACCCCAACGCGCGTGGCATGCGCGGCTTCGCGGACGCGGTGATCGCCGCCGTCAACGGGGCGTGAGCCTCCTGGCCGCCAGCGCGGCTCCGATCTGCTGGAGCTGCGCCGGCTTGGCCGGGTCGAGCCCGGTCAGGCTCACCGCCCGCCGCAACCGGTAGTCGACGGTGTTCGGGTGCACGTGCAACAGCTCGGCCGTGCGGCGGCGGTCGAGCCCGGTCTCCAGATAGACCTTGAGCGTCCGCAGCAGGTCGGGGTTGTTCAGCAGCGGGTCGAGCAGGCCCGCGAGCCTGGAGGTGGCCCGGCTCGGCCGGGTGAGCTGGTACTCCAGCAGTACGTCGGCCAGCCGGTAGGCGCCCGGCGGGTGCCCGAAGATCCGCGCCACCTCCAGCACCTCCTCGGCCACTCCCGCGGCGGCCGGGACCTCGGCGGGCGTCGCCTGCTCGGCCGCCGCCCAGATCGGCACCCCCGCCGCCCTGGACATCGCCTCGACGACCTCGGTCACCATCGGCACCTCGTCGCCGTACGGGAGCAGCACGAGCCCGCCCGTCGCATCGAGCACGGACAGAACCTGCTCGGTGGCGTGACACTGCACGGCGGCCCTGATCCTGGCCAGCTTGCGCCGCCCGGCGATCGATCTGCCGGGCTCGTCCTGCTTCTCATCGGGGTGTTCCCCCACCGTGATCGCCATGACCAGGTAGCCGGGTGCCAGCCGTATCGCGGCCAGGGCCGTGTGATCGCCGCCGAGCAACGCGGAGGCCGCGGCGTGCATGGCGTGCTGCTCCCGGCAGAGCATGCCCTCGCGCTCCTGCAGGTAGGCGGCGCACACCGCGGAGGTCACCGCCTCGGTGTAGATGAGGACGAGGCGGTTCAGGTCGATCACCGCGGCGAAGTCGGCCGGCGTGGCGGTGGCGATCAGGCGGTCCCAGATCCAGCGGGTGCCCAGGTGGTAGGCGGCCAGCAGAGCCTCGAGCGGTACCCGTTCCTGGGCGCGGCGCGCGGCGGAGGCACGTAGCGGGGCCAGTTCGGCGGAGGCGGGCGGGCGCCTGTGGCGGAACATCTCGCAGATCATCCGCAGGTTGTGCTCGGTGATCCTGGTGATGTCGCCGTCGAGCTCCTCCCTGGGCAGCCTCCGGTAGATGGGGATCTCTTCCACGAAGACACGCACAAGCTGCCTGGCCAGGCTGGTCGCCTGGCGTTCCAGCAGCTCGTGCACGGGACATCCAGCCAGGATGAGCACGTCTGACACTGTCTCACACCAGGTTGTGATATCTCACCATTGCTCCGAAGTGGGAAGTGCCCGGCGACATCCCGGCCAACGTCGGGGTGCACTCCTGGGCACCTCGGCCGACGGTTCCGGAACAGGCCGACGCGTTCGTCACCCACGCGGGAATGGGCGGTGAGGTGGTGCGTTGTCAGAGAAGATGTTCTCCGAGGAGCAACCGGAGCAGCAGACCGAGCAGGCGGGGGGCCATCGGCCTCGCCGGCGCCGAGCGGGCGAGCCTGGGAGAAGACAGATCCGAGCCGGGGGTGGAAGAATGACTCGCTGCTCAGCCGGCATGCACTGGCATCCGCATCGAGCCCGCTTCGCGTCACAGTCGAAATTCGGCAAAGCATGCCGTTACTCCGTTCGCACACGCCTTGGTCAGGCGTGGGCGGCCGACGGCTTTTGGTCGTTTTCCACAACTGGAGCCGCGTAGTGTGCGTTGTCTGCGACATGGCGCCGCCAGTTGGTAGACGGAAGGGTGAACACTGCTGGGGGCCGCCGTGTCACGGCGCGCACATCGTTGATCTACAGGAGGGCTCGGTCGGGTGTTCAGTCGTGTCGCCATCGTCAATCGTGGTGAGGCCGCCATGCGGCTCATCCATGCCGTACGGGACATCGCCGCGGAGAGCGGGACACGGGTCGAGACCGTCGCCCTGCACACCGACGTCGACCGCACGGCCACCTTCGTCCGCGAAGCGGACCTGTCCTACGATCTCGGTCCCGCGTCCGCGCGCCCGTACCTCGATCTGAAGGTGCTGGAGCGCGCGTTGGTGGAGACCGGGGCCGACGCCGCGTGGGTGGGCTGGGGCTTCGTCGCAGAGGACCCGGCGTTCGCGGAGCTGTGCGAGAAGATCGGAGTCACCTTCGTCGGACCGAGCGCGGAGGCCATGCGCAAGCTCGGCGACAAGATCGGCGCGAAGCTGATCGCCGAGGAGGTCGGCGTGCCGGTCGCGCCGTGGAGTCGCGGCGCGGTCGAGAGCCTGGACGCCGCCCTGGCGGCGGCGGCCGAGATCGGCTACCCGCTGATGCTGAAGGCGACCGCGGGCGGCGGCGGGCGCGGCATCCGCGTGATCACGAACGAGGCCGAGCTCGCCGACGCCTACGAGCGCACCAGCCAGGAGGCCGCGCGGGCGTTCGGCAGCGGCATCGTGTTCCTGGAGCGCCTGGTCACCGGTGCCCGGCACGTCGAGGTCCAGGTGATCGCCGACGGCGACACAGCGTGGGCGCTCGGCGTCCGCGACTGCTCGGTGCAGCGGCGCAACCAGAAGGTCATCGAGGAGTCTGCGTCGCCGGTGCTCGGCCCCGTGCAGACGGCCGAGCTCAAGGCGTCGGCCGAAAGGCTGGCCGTCGCGGTCGGCTACCGCGGCGCGGCGACCGTCGAGTTCCTCTACCACCCCGGCGACAAGATGTTCGCGTTCCTCGAGGTCAACACCCGCCTGCAGGTCGAGCACCCGATCACCGAGTCCACCACCGGGTTCGACCTGGTCAGGGCGCAACTGCGGGTGGCGTCCGGCGGCAGGCTCGAAGGCGAGCCGCCGGTGGAGCGCGGGCACGCCGTCGAGGCCCGGCTCAACGCCGAAGACCCCGACCGCGACTTCGCACCCTCACCGGGCCGCATCGCACGGCTGGACCTGCCCGCCGGGCCGGGCATCCGCGTGGACACCGGCGTCAGCGAGGGCGACACCATCCCCGCCGACTTCGACTCGATGATCGCGAAGATCATCGCCTACGGCCGCGACCGCGACGAGGCGCTCGGCAGGCTGCGCCGGGCGATGGCGCAGACCACGGTGATCATCGAGGGCGGCGCGACGAACAAGAGCTTCGTGCTCGACCTGCTCGACCAGCCCGAGGTGATCGACGCCAGCGCGGACACCGGCTGGATCGACCGCGTCCGCGGCGAGGGCAGGCTCGTCTCGCACCGGCACTCCGCCGTCGCGCTGGCGGCCGCCGCCATCGAGGCGTACGAGGAGGAGGAGCGCGTCGAACGGCAGCGGCTGCTGTCGACGGCGTTCGGCGGACGCCCGCAGGTGCAGCACGAGAGCGGCCGGCCACTGGACCTCAAACTTCGTGGCGTCGGCTACCGCGTGCGTGTCGCGCGGGTCGGCGCGCATCGGTTCCGCGTCGGCGTCGAAGCGGGTGGCGACGTCCGCACCGCCGACGTCGAACTCGACCGCTTCGACCGGCACACCGGGCGGATCGTCGTCAACGGCACCCGGTACCGCCTGCTCACCGACACGCACGGGCCGATCCACCTGGTCGAGGTGGACGGCGTGACGCACCGGGTCAGCCGCGACGAGGGCGGCGTCGTCCGCTCGCCCGCGCCCGCGCTGGTCGTCGCCACGCCGCTGAAGGTCGGCGCCGAGGTCGAGGCGGGCGCACCGGTGCTGGTGCTGGAGAGCATGAAGATGGAGACGGTGCTGCGGGCGCCGTTCAAGGCGCGCCTGAAGGAATGCGTCGTGTCCGTGGGCAGCCAGGTGGAGACCGGTGCACCGCTACTGTGGCTGGAGCCGCTCGCCGACGACGACGCCGAAGCCGAGAACACCTCGGCCACCGGCTCCGTCGAGCTGGACCTGCCCGCCACACCCGGGAGGATCCCGGTGCGGGAGCGCACCACACGCGGCCAAGAGGACCTGCGCAGCCTGCTGCTGGGCTTCGACGTCGACCCGCACGACGAACGCCGGGTGCTCGACGACTACCTCGCCGCGCGCCGGGCGGCCATCGAGGACGGCCACCGGCCACTGGCCGAGGAGCTCGAACTCATCGACGTGTTCGCCGACCTCGCCGAGCTGAGCCGTAACCGGCCGGCGGGCGAGGACGGCGGCGGTGACGGCCACGTGTACAGCGCCCGCGAGTACTTCCACACCTACCTGCAGAGCCTCGACGTCGAGCGGGCCAGGCTGCCGGAGGCGTTCCAGGCCAAGCTCGCCAAGGCGCTCGGGCACTACGGTGTCACCGAGCTGGAGCGCGCCCCCGAGCTCGAAGCCGCGGTCTTCCGGATCTTCCTCGCCCAGCAGCGCGTGTCCGCCGACGCCGCGGTCGTCGCGACGCTGCTGCGCGCGTGGCTGCGGGAGCCGCCGCCGGACGAGACGCTGCGCGAGCCCGCCGGTCTCGCGCTGGAGCGGCTGGTCGCCGCGACACAGGTCCGCTTCCCGGTGGTCTCCGACCTCGCGCGCGGCGTGGTGTTCGCCTGGTTCGCCCAGCCGCTGCTGCGCCGCAACCGCGCCCGTGTCTATGCGAACGTCCGCAAGCACCTGCGCCACCTGGACGCGTACCCGGACGCGCCGGACCGCGCGACGCGCATCGCCGAGATGGTGCGCAGCACCGAGCCGCTGGTGCGGCTGCTCGGCCAGCGGCTTGTCCGCGACGACCTGGACAACGCGGTCATGCTGGAGGTACTGACCCGGCGGTACTACGGCAACAAGGGTCTCACCGGCGTCCGCACCGGCGAGGTCGCGGGCTGCACGTTCGTGGTCGCCGAACGCGCGGGCTCGTGCGTGGTCTCCTCCGCGGTGAGCTTCGAAGCGCTGGGCGGCGCGCTGCGCGGGCTCGCCGAGCTGGCGGGCGACGAGAACGCCATCGATGCCGACATCTATCTCGCCTGGGAGAACCAGCCGGAGGACTCCGACGCGATGGCCGCCGCGCTGCACGAGGTCGTCAGCGCGCACCCGCTGCCGGACCAGGTCCGCAGGCTCACCACCACCGTCGCGGGCAGCGGCGGCGCGGTGATGCACCACCACTTCACGTTCCGCCCGTCGACCACCGGGATGGCCGAGGAGCGGCTGATCCGTGGCCTGCATCCGTACATCGCGCAGCGGATGCAGCTGGAGCGGCTGAGCAAGTTCGACCTCACCCGGCTGTCGTCGTCGGACGAGGAGGTCTACCTCTTCCAGTGCGTGGCGCGGGAGAACCCGTCGGACGACCGCCTCGTCGCGTTCGCCCAGGTGCGTGACCTGACCGAGCTGCGCGAGCACGACGGCAGGCTGGTCGCACTGCCGACGGCCGAGGACACCGTCGCCACCTGCCTCGACTCGATCCGCCGCGCGCAGTCCCGGCGACCGTCGAAGAAACGCTTCAACACCAACCGGATCGTGCTCTACATCTGGCCGCCGAGCGACATCACCCGCGCGGAGCTGGAGATGATCGCCGGACGCGTGCTGCCGACGACCGCGGGCGCCGGGCTGGAGGAGATCCTGTTCATCGCGCGGCAGCGCGACCGGAAGACCGGCGAGCTGGCCAAGATCGCCGTGCGCATCTCCTTCGACGCCACCGGCGGCACCGAACTGACCGTCGGCGAGCCGTCGGACGAGCTGGTCGAGCCGCTCGACGACTACCGGCAGAAGGTGCTGCGCGCGAGCAGCCGCAACACGGTGTACCCGTACGAGCTGACCGGCCTGCTCGGCGACTTCGTCGAACACGACCTCGGCGACGACCAGGCGCTGGTGCCGGTCGACCGGCCGAAGGGGCGTAACACCGCGGCGATCGTCGCGGGCGTGGTCACCACGCCGACCCGGCGGCACCCGCAGGGCCTCACCAGGGTCGTGCTGCTCGGCGACCCGACCAAGTCGCTCGGCGCGCTGTCGGAGCCGGAGTGCCGCCGCGTGGTCGCCGCGCTGGACCTGGCCGAGCGGATGCGGGTGCCGCTGGAGTGGTACGCGTTGTCCTCCGGCGCCCGGATCTCCATGGAGTCGGGCACGGAGAACATGGACTGGGTGGCCGCGGCGCTCAAGCGGATCGTCGAGTTCACCCAGGACGGCGGCGAGATCAACATCGTGGTCGCGGGCATCAACGTCGGCGCGCAGCCGTACTGGAACGCCGAGGCCACGATGCTCATGCACACCAAGGGCATCCTGGTGATGACGCCGGACTCGGCGATGGTGCTCACCGGCAAGCAGTCGCTCGACTTCTCCGGTGGCGTGTCGGCCGAGGACAACTTCGGCATCGGCGGCTACGACCGGGTGATGGGCCCGAACGGGCAGGCGCACTACTGGGCACCGAACCTGGCCGCCGCGCGGGACGTGCTGATGTCGCACTACGACCACACGTACGTCGCACCCGGCGAGGAGACGCCGCGGCGGGCCAAGACGACCGACCCCGTCGACCGTGACATCTCCGACTTCCCGCATGTCCTGGTCGACAGCGACTTCACCACCGTCGGCGAGATCTTCTCCGCCGAGGCCAACCCGGACCGCAAGAAGCCGTTCGACATCCGGACCGTGATGCGGGCG
Source organism: Streptosporangium sp. NPDC049644 (assembly GCF_040675205.1). Classification (NCBI taxonomy): domain Bacteria; kingdom Bacillati; phylum Actinomycetota; class Actinomycetes; order Streptosporangiales; family Streptosporangiaceae; genus Streptosporangium; species Streptosporangium sp. NPDC049644. The sequence goes on from NZ_JBFAOJ010000065.1 coordinate 21,922, forward strand.
CTCTCCGACCAGGACCACCCGGTGCTGGAACGCTGGGCGGGCATGGCCGACGCGGAGACCGCAGCGGTGCAGGACGTGCACCTGGGCGGCATGCCGGTCTGCCTGCTCGGCATCGAGTCACGGGCGGTACCCCGGCGCGGCTTCCCGCCCACCGACGGCCCGGACACCTACACCGCGGGCACGCTGTTCCCCCAGTCGTCGAAGAAGGCCGCGCGGGCGATCAACGCGGCCAGCGGCAACCGGCCGCTGGTGGTGCTGGCCAACCTGTCGGGCTTCGACGGCTCGCCGGAGTCGATGCGGAAGCTGCAGCTGGAGTACGGCGCCGAGATCGGCCGCGCGATCGTGAACTTCCGCGGGCCCATCGTGTTCTGCGTGATCTCGCGGTACCACGGCGGCGCGTTCGTGGTGTTCTCGAAGGCGCTGAACCCGAACATGACCGTGCTCGCGCTGGAAGGCTCGTTCGCCTCGGTGCTCGGCGGCGCCCCCGCCGCCGCGGTGGTGTTCTCCGGCGACGTCAACGCCCGCACCGCGGCCGACCCGCGCGTACGGGACCTGGAGACCCGCGTCACGGCCGCCTCCGGCGCCGACCGCGCCGCGTTGACCGCGGAGCTCGACGAGCTCCGCTCGTCGGTCCGTGCGGAGAAGCTCGGCGAGGTGGCCACGGAGTTCGACCGCGTGCACGACATCCGGCGCGCGGTCGAGGTCGGCTCCGTCGACGCCGTCATCCGCGCCGCGGAACTGCGCCCACGGATCATCGAGGCCATCGAGTCCCGCCTGCGCTGACAGTGAGGCACCTGGTCGAGGACCTCGCCGTGGCTTCTCAAGCCGGCCCGCACCGGTGCGGACGCGTTCCGCGCCTCGCGAACGGCGGGCAGCTGTAGACCCCACCACCTCGACGTCTTCCAAGCGACCCGCGCCGTGATCGACCGACACGGCGCGGGTCCCTGTCCCGCCGACGCACTCGCCACCGTCGCCGGCGTCACCGCCGAGGACGCGCGCCGGGTGGTGCGGTCACACCGTGGTGCGGGACGCCGGCGTCTCCTCACGCGGTGTGCTCCGCAGGCGCCGTACCACCTGGGCGAGGCCCGCTGCGACGAGCGCCGCCGCCACCAGCAGGGCACTGACCCACAGCGGCGAGCGGTAGCCGAGTCCGGCGGCGATGGTGAGGCCGCCGACGGCGGGTCCGACGGCCGCACCCACGTTGAGGGCCGCGGTCGCGAAGGAGCCGCCGAGCGAGGGTGCCTGCGTCGCCGCGTACAGCACCTGGGCGATCAAGGTCGAACCGACGGCGAACGAGAGGGCCCCCTGGACGAAGACGAGCAGGAGGACGGCGGTCGGACTGCCGGCCACGGCGGTGAAGAGCGCCCACCCGGCGAGCAGGGCGATCCCGCCCGGAATCAGGACCCGCATCGGCCGCGTGTCCGACAGGCGACCGCCGACGGTCACACCGGCGAACGATCCGAGACCGAACAGCGCCAGCACCGCCGGCACCCAGCGCTCGGAGAATCCGCTGACGTCGACGACCAGCGGGGTCAGATAAGTGAAGGTGCAGAAGGTCGCGGCGTTCACCAGCGCGGCCAGCAGCAGCACGACCAGCAGTCGTGGGCCGCGCAGCGCCCGCAGTTCGCGCCGAGCACGGGGACGGGCCTCGTCCGGGTCGCCGGTCGCCTGAACCGTGTCGGGCACCGAGCGCAGCACGGCGAAGACGGCCGGCAGGGAGATCAGGGCGACGGCCCAGAACGCCGCACGCCAGCCGAACGCCTGACCGAGCGCGGCACCGGCGGGCACACCGGCGACACACGCGAGCGTGATGCCCCCCAGCAGGATGGAGGTCGCCCGCCCCTTGGCGTTCGGCGCGACCATATCGATCGCCGCCGCGAGCCCCACAGCCAGGAAACCGGCGTTGGCCAGCGCCCCGAGGACCCGGGTCACCAGGAGCACGGAGAAGGTGGTGGTGACCGCGCCGACGACATGCACGAGCATGAACGCGACCAGGAAGACGAGCAGCGCCCGCCGGCGCGGCCAGCGCAGACTGAGGACCGCCATCAGCGGAGCGCCGACGATCATTCCTGCGGCGAAGGCCGACGTCAGCGCGCCGGCGGCCGAGACGGACACATTCAGTTCGTCGGCGATGTCCGGAACCAGCCCGGACAACATGAACTCGGACGTTCCCTGGGCGAATACCGCCAGTCCGAGGATGTAAATGGCAAAGGGCATGAGCAGAGAACTCCACAGCCACGTCGAAAGGGATCACGAAGGACACGGGACACCACCCCGGCACTCCCGAATTGGCCGCACGAAGCGTGCGTTCATCCGGGGCACACGGGGGCCTACCGTGTGAAGGAGACCCGGCCTGGCGCCACCAGCGGTACGACGAAGGTGACGGAACTACCGGGAAGAATCAGTCCATAAGACGGTGATCCGGCGGCGAAAGGACACGCGGCCTCAGCGATGGCGCTGCCGCGTGACACCACAGGAAGCCACCGAAGAACCGGTGGCTAACGTCTTGACGCCTCGGGACCGGACATGGCCACATGATAGCGAAGAACCGTGGAACTCTTGAGGCCTCGTGCCAGGTGCCGACGGCCGTCGGGCGGGGATGGTGTTCCAGCGCCCGGAGTCGGCGGGCCGGGCGCCGGTGTCTTGCCGGGGGTGTGGGCGGCAGGAATCGCGCGTCGAGTACACGGCGGGCACGCCCGTCACGAACCCGGCCGGTCCGGCCCCGAAAACTCGTTCACGGCTCAGAGGCGGAATCTTCAGGAGGCGTTCGTCCGGAAAGAGGAGCGGTAGGACTGCGGCGTGACGCCGACGACGCGCTTGAACCGCTCCCGGAACGCGGTGGCCGAACCGAAACCGGCCTGCGCGGCGATGCGTTCGACGCCGTGGCCGGTGGTCTCCAGCAGGAACTGCGCGCGCCGTACGCGTGCTCGCAGCAGCCACTGCAGCGGGGTGGTGCCCGTCTGCTCGCGGAAGCGGCGGCTGAAGGTCCTCTCGCTCATCCCGCTGCGCGTGGCCATCTCCGCCAGCGTCACCTCCTGGGCGAGGTTGTGCTCGATCCACGACAGCACCGGCTCCAGCAGCGACCCCTGGGGTACCGGCGGCTGGGCGTGCGGGATGAACTGCGCCTGCCCGCCCTCCCGTTCCAGCGGCGTCACCGACAGCCGGGCCGAGTCCGCGGCGACCGCCGAGCCGAAATCCCGCCGGATGATGTGCAGGCACAGGTCCAGGCCGGCGGCGGCCCCGGCCGAGGTCAGGATCTGGCCGTTGTCAACGTACAGAACATCCGGCCGCACATCCACCCGCGGGAACATCCGGGCCAGCCGACGAGCCGCCACCCAGTGCGTGGTCGCGCTCAGTCCGTCCAGCAGCCCGGTCGCGGCAAGGGTGAACGCCCCCACGCAGATGGAGGCGATCCGGGTGCCGGCGGCCGCGGCCGCGCGCAGGGCGTCGAGCACCTCCCGGGCCGGCGGGGCGGCCTGTTCGGAACATCCCGGCACGACGATCGTGTCCGCCTCCCGCAGCGCCTCCGGGCCGTGCGGGGCGATGAGCGTGAAGGCGTCGCCGGCCACCTGCGGCGTCGCGGCACAGACCAGGACCCGGTACGGCCGGCGCCCGTCCGCCAGCCGGGCACGCCCGAACACCTCGATCGGCGTCGCCATGTCGGCCGCCACCACATGGTCCAGAGCCAGGACCGCCACCGTGTGCATGAGGACACGGTAGGCGAGAATTCGCCGACCACGAACAGGCAGGTGAAGCGCCTGACGCGGCCGTCTTCGCAGCCAGGGCCCGATGGCGGGAACCCGTTGGAGATTGTCGGTTCAGCCCCTGGGGCGCCGAGGACGGCCGCTCTAGCCTTGCGCTGCGAGATCCGGGCAAGCGAAGAAGGAGCAGCGCCGATGCATGCATGACTTTTAGCTGCCATCACACCCTGATGAGGTGCCGCACGCCGCGGGCATGCCGTGATCGCCGAACCGGTGAGGGCCGAAGGCGCCGCCCGCGACCCGCGGCGCACCCTCATGGCCGCCGCCCTGGCCCGGCTGCCGGAGATCGGCGGACCGCCGGTCCTGCGGCGCCTCGACAGGGCGACGGAGCGGACCGGGCAGGTCCGCGTCAACCGAAGCACCCCTACCCCAGAACGGATCGTCACACTCCATGTCCATCGTCATGCCGATCGTCATCGGGCTGATCTGCGTTTCCCTCATGTCCCTGATCCCCGAGCCGCGTCGACGCCAGGTCAACGCCGTGCTGGTCGGAGGTGCGGGCGCCGCCTACCTCAGCGGGGGCGGGCTCGGGTACTGGGAGTTCGTCCTGCCGGTCGTCATGACCTATGTCGCCTACCGGGGGCTCAACAGCTGGACCTGGATCGGCATCGGCTGGCTGCTCCACACCGCCTGGGACGTCGTGCACCACCTCAAGGGAAACCCCATCCTCCCCTTCGCCGAGCATTCCTCCTTCGGCTGCGCCATCTGCGACCCGGTTGTGGCGCTGTGGTGCTTCGCGGGCGGGCCATCGATCCTGGACTGGGCGCGTGCCCGTCTGTCCCGCGAGCCCGCGATGCCGATCGGCCCTGCCGGAGAGTGAATCGGCTCAGCTCCGGGTCCAGTCGAAACACCGGACAAGATCAACTCATCGAGGACTCCGAGCTGGGCGGACAAGGTCAGCCGGGCGCCCTGGCGCGGCCGGCCGCGGTGGCTCGGCGGGTCAACCGCCAAGGGCTTCCGCCATGCGGTCGAGGTCGGTGAGGAGGGCGGCCAGGCGCCGCTGCGGGACCGCGTCGACCATGTGCCGTTCGATGGCATAGACGGCGGACCGGGCCGCGTCGAGACGACTGCGGCCCTCTGCGGTGAGGTGCGCGGGAAGGGCGCGGCCGTGGTCGGCGCTGGCAGGCCGGAAGATCAGGTCTGCGTCCTGAAGACCGCGAAGGACGACGTTCATGGATTGCCGCGTGACGAATGCGCCGCGGGCGAGCTCGGCGTTGGACAGGCCGGGCTGCTGGTCGAGGAGTTCGAGGCATGCGTACTGCGGCACCGTCAGGCCGTGCTCGCGCAGCGCTTTGTCCATAGCGCCGCGCAGCGCCGCAGCGGCGCGTTTGAGGCGGTATCCCACGTGCTCGGTGACGTCCCGAGCGGGATGGGGCGGGTCCACGGGCTTCCGGTCTTCCATGTCAGCATTTTGACATAGGTGGGCCGCCGCGAGTACATTCCCTTAATGTCAAAGTCCTGACATAAAGGAACCCCGGGAGGACCCATGACCGCCACCGTCGACGGCCCTGACTTCATCGCGCTGCAGGTACGCGATGTCGAGGCAGCGGCCGCCTTCTGCGAAAAGCATCTCGGACTGCGACGGGCACCGGCCTCGCCTCCCGGTGCGGTGGTGTTCACCACCGCGCCGATCCCGTTCGCCGTCCGCGAGCCGCTGCCGGGTGTGGACCTCGACGACGTCGCGCGGCCCGGCCTCGGGGTGGCCCTGTGGTTCCGCACCACGGACGCCCAGGAGTTGCACGACCGGCTCGCCGCTGCCGGGGTGCCCATCATCACTCCGCCCAAGGACAGTCCCTTCGGCCGCATGTTCACTTTCACCGGCCCCGAGGGCTACACCCTCACCGCGCACGGAGGCCGACCATGACCGCCGCCATCATCCCCTCCGGCTCTTTCTCGCTCTCGGCGAGTGTGCGCCTCCCGGAGGGCTCCCCCCGCGAGAGTCGTGTCCTGAGCCGACAAGGGAAAACGCGTCTCGGGTGTTCCTCCGGGCCGGTCAGCCGAGGTCGGCGAGTTTACGTTCCAGCACCGCCCGCTCGCGCTCGTTGCCGCACAATCGTATGGCGAGCTCCAGTTCGGTGCGCGCCTCGCCGATACGGCCCAGGCGGGTGAGCAGTTCCCCGCGAACGCTCGGCAGCAGGTGCGAGTTCGACAGCGCTCCGGCGGCCACCAGCTCGTCCACGATCGGCAGCGCCGCAGCCGGCCCCCGGGCCATGGAGACCGCCACCGCCCGGTTGAGGTCGACAACCGGTGACGGCGCGAGCCGGCCGAGCGCCTCGTAGACGAGCACGATGCGCTCCCAGTCCGTCGCGTCGACCGACGGGGCGAGGGCATGACATTCGGCGATCGCCGCCTGCAGGCCGTAGGCGCCCAGCCCCCGGCCGACCCGCGCCGCGCGAGCCAGGGCGGCTCGTCCCCGGCGGATCGCGGCGCGGTCCCAGCGGCGGCGGTCCTGGCGCTCCAGCAGCACCGGCTCGCCGTCCGGTCCGGTGCGGGAGGGGAAGCGCGCCGCGGTCAGCTCGAGTAGCGCCAGCAGGCCGTGCACCTCGGGCTCGTCCGGCACCAGCCGGCTCAGCACCCGCGCGAGGCGCTGTGCCTCGCTCGCGAGGTCGAGTCGGATCAGACTGTCACCGGAGCTGGCCGAGGACCCTTCCGTGAAGATCAGGTAGACCACGCTGAGCACCGAGCCGAGCCGCTCGGCCCGCTCCTCGGCCGACGGCAGCTCGAACGGCACCCGGGCCGCCCCGAGGGTCTTCTTCGCCCGAGTGATGCGGGCCTGAACGGTGGCGGCCGGAACGAGAAACACCTTGGCGATCTCGTCACTGGTCAGACCGCCGACCACCCGCAGGGTGAGCGCCACCCTCGCCTCCCGCGACAGCACGGGGTGGCAGGAGATGAACATCAACGCGAGCACGTCGTCATCGATCTGGTCCGGATCCCACAGCACGCCCTCGGCGTCCCGGACCGGATCGGCGGGTGCGCTCCCCGAGAGCACCTCCCCCTCGCCCAGGTCGCGGGCGAGGGCGGCGTACCTCTCGTCAAGGGCGGAGCGCCGGCGGAACGCGTCGATCGCGCGGCGCCGGCCGACGGTGAGCAACCACCCCGCGGGGTTGCGGGGCACGCCGTCGCGTGGCCAGGTCACGAGTGCCTCGGCCAGCGCCTCCTGGGCGAGGTCCTCGGCCAACGCGAAGTCTCCGGTGTAGCGCGCGAGCGCGCCGACGATCCGTGCGGACTCGATCCGCCAGACGGCGGCAACGGCCTCACGGCCGGTGGGCTCGGCCATCTCCTGCCGATCCGCTCAGAGCTGGCCGGTGGCCTCGCGCCACGCCCGTTCCTTCTGGACCCACTCGTTGTCCTGCGGGAACTCGTCGATCGTGGTGACCCGGCGGATCTCGGTCTTGAAACCCGGGCCGGTCATCGGCGACCGCCTGGCCCACTCGACGGCCTCCTCCTTCGACGCCACGTTGAGGATGTAGAACCCGCCGAACAACTCCTTGGTCTCGCCGTACGGGCCGTCGGTCACCACGGGCGGCTCGGCGGAGTAGTCGACGACCACCCCCTCGGCGGCGTCGTCGAGTCCCTCCGCGGCGACCAGCACACCGGCCCGGATCATCTCGTCGTTGTACCTGCCGACGGTCTCGAGCATCTTGCCGAAGTCGATGTCCGCCATCCCCGCGAAGGCCTCGTCGGTGGCGCGCATGATCAGCATGTACTTCATCGTGCTGTCTCCCTGGGGTGTCCGGGACCCTCTCGCGGATCCTCTCATCCCTAGGTCGAACGGGAGTGCCGTGAATCGACACAACCGCCGATCTTCTTCCGGCATTCGGATTCGGAGGGCGGCCATCGACGCGCCCGGGCACGGCGACAGGCCGGGAACCGAGCAGGACGGCTCACCGCGCTTCCTCACCCGCCACCTCCCGGATGACGGCACTTCGGCCACGGTGACCTGGGTCCGCTGTGAAAGTGCGCGTGGCAACCGGACACCGATGAAGATGACGAAGAGGTGGAGTACGACGGCCAGGCCATAGGCGAGGGGGTGGGCTTCTCCGACCAATGTCAGGGCTAGAGGCACGATCGACGCTACCATAGCATTGGTAGAATTTCTAGTGGTGCTAGGATCGTCTCATGTCGATTCAAACGCGCCGGGAGCGGGAGCGGGCGGAGCGGGAGCGATTGATCATCGCAGCGGCCCGGGAGCTGGTCGAGGCCGAGGGCTGGGAGGCGGTGACGACCCGTCGCCTCGCCGAACGGGTCGAGTACAGCCAGCCGGTGCTCTACAGCCACTTCAAGGGCAAGGACGCCATCATGGCGGCGGTCGCGGTCGAAGGCTTCGCCGACCTGGCCGCCGAGCTGCGCGCGGCCCGTACGTCGGCGGCCGACCCTCGCCAGGCCCTCGCCGACGTCGGCGCCGCGTACGCCGCGTTCGCCGAGCGGCGACCCGCGTTGTACGACGCGATGTTCACCCATGCCGTCGACCTGCCGCCCGCCGGCCCCGAAGCACCGGCCGCCCCGCATGCGGCCTTCGGCGAGTTACGCGAGGCCGTACGGCCGCTGGCCGGGGAGGACGACCTGGGTCTGCTCACCGAGACCCTCTGGGGCGGCCTGCACGGACTGATGACGCTCACGCGAGGCGGCAGGCTCCGGCACGAGGGCCACGAGCGGCGGCTGGCGTTGCTGCTCGGCCGCTTCTCGCGCTGATCCGCTGATCACAGTTGTCCTCCCGCGTCTCACAGCCGGTGTCCACCCTTCGGGACGAACCCCTACAGGCGCCGGCCCACAGCGAAACCGTCAACTTCCTCAGCGCCATCTCCGTGGAGATCGACACCGACGCCAGCGGCTACCGGCCCCTGCGCCACCGTGCTCCTCCCTGATGAGACGCCCTCCGACCTGGCCGCTGGGCAGGTGGCCCCGATCCATATCGCCGGGCTCCATCAGGCCGCCCGCGCCGCGCCCGGCCGGCCCCTGGTCCATGTCAGGGTGTGCCGAACCAGTTGGAGAGTGCTTCGCGCAGCGCCGGCGCGGCGGTGTCGGCGGGTTCGTCGATGGTTGCGGCCCAGGCGATGTGGGCGTCCGGGCGGATCAGCAGGGCATCGGCCGATCGCCGGCCGGTCTTGGCGGTGTGGACGTCGACGCGCTGCCCCCAGGCGCGGGCGGCCTTGCGAAGGTCGGGGCGGCCGGCGAGGTCGAGGAGGATGGGCCGGGCGGGGTGCAGGAGTTCGGCGACGCCGGTGATTCCCTGGTCGGTGTGCAGGGTGAGGTCGGGCGCGAAGGTGCCGGCCAGGGGGTGGGGGTTCGTGCCGGGCATCGGGTAGCGGATGTCGGCGCCGACGACCATGGCTCCCATCCGGCGCAACGGCTGCTCGTCGGCGAGCAGTTCGGAGAACACTTCGCGGAGGGCTTCGGCGGCCGCGTCGTGCCCGCGCCGCAGCGCCACCTGGGCTCGGGTGTGCAGCATGGTACGGGCGCCGGCGAGGTGGCGTTCGGCGTGGTAGGTGTCCAGCAGGCTGGCCGGCGCCCGGCCGTGCAGGTCGGCGGCCAGCTTCCAGGCCAGGTTGACCGCGTCCAGCAGGCCGGCGTTGAGCGCCACGCCGGTGGCGGGGAACAGGTGCGCCGCGTCGCCGGCCAGCAGGATGCGCCCGTCGCGGTAGCGCTCGGCCTGGCGGGCCTTGAAGGTGAAGCGCGACAGCCGGGTCGATCCGGCCAGGGGCAGGTGCGCGCCGAGCACGCGGCGGATGCTGTCCTGGAGTTCGGTCAGGGTCATCGGGACGTCGTCGTCGTACTCGGTGGTCTCGTCCTCGATGGTGTAGAGGGAGACGCTCGGGGCGCCGGGTGAGGAGCCGACGCCGAGCAGACCCTGGTCCGTGCGGGTGAAACCCGCGCGGATCGCGCCGAAGCCGGGGACGTCGAGATCGCCGTTGTCCAGCACGGTCACCGAGCCTGGCAGCGTGACCTGGGCCAGCCGGTTGACCTCCGGGTAGGTGACGCCGGGGAAGCCGATGCCGGTCCAGTCCCGGATGCGGCTGCGCGCGCCGTCGCAGCCCACCAGGTAGCGGGCGTTCACCCGGTATGGCCCGTCCGGGCCCCGCACCTCCACCATCACCCCGGCGTCGTCCTGGTTCACCCCGGTCACCTCGTGCCCGCGGCGTACGGCCGCGCCGAGCTCGTCGGCGCGTTCGTCGAGCAGCCGCTCCAGTTGCTGCTGCGGCAGCGGCAGCGCGTGCAGCGGCGGATCCGCCAGCCGGGTGAAGTCCAGATGCACCCCGCCGAACGGGAACCGAGGCGCCGGGACGGGGCCGGTGCAGGCTGCCTGGAAGCGTTCCAGCAGGCCCCGGTAGCGCAGCAGCTCCAGGATCTGCCCGCCGAGACCTCCGGCCTTGGGGGTGTCGCGGCGGTTCGGGTACCGCTCCAGCACCAGCGGTCGCACCCCGGCCAAGCTCAGTTCAATCGCCAGCATGAGGCCGGTCGGTCCGGCCCCCACAATGACCACGTCAGCGTTCTTCATCGGTCGCTTTCCTCGCAATCTGTCGTTGTCCGCAACACGCGCATGTCGTTCACTCGCCGTTCTGCCGATCCTGTGCCTACGCTGACGATCTTCTGCGCGGCTTGGACGATGGCGCCCTCGGTCTCGACGCGCATCCACCGTGGCCTGAGCGGTACGGCAGTGGGTGGCGTCCCGCTGACCTCGTGGTGCCGGTCGAACGGAAGCCTGGCCGGGGTGGGATCGTGATGTGTCGCATTTCAGTTGTCGATGTCGGCGACGGTGGAGGTCGGGGTGTTGAGGATGCCGTCGAACGCCTCCAGGACGGGCGTGTGCACGTAGGCGCTCTGGATCCGGATGCGGTCGGGGCCGGTGGTCTCGTGCGCCTGGCGGAGGTCGGCGATGCTGAGCCCGAGCCCGGCCTCGGCGAAGGCGGCCTCGATACTGCCCGGCTCGGGCGGCTGCAGCACGGTGTTGTCGATGGCGAAGCCGAAGCGCGCGTTCTCGTCGGGGCGCATGTCGGCGGTGTGTCCGGCGGGGCTGGTCAGGGCGAGGGCGACGTAGTCATCGCCCAGGGAGTTGTGCAGGTGCTGCCCCATGGGCAGCCCCGTGAGGTGGCCGTCGAAGGAGATCGGCGTCTTCTGGATGTGGGCGTTGTGGGCCGCCAGCACGATGCGGGCCTCGGGGCCGGAGCGCTCGAGGTGCCACAGGACCGACCCGGCCATGTAGACATCCCTGGCCGAGGTGTCGGCGGTCAGGCCACTGCCCGCGTACAGGCCCGCCATGGCGCGAAAACCGTAGTCGGCGGTACAGGCGGCCTCGAGGCGGCGCCGGGCGATGTCGTAACCGTGCTGGTCACCACGGGAGAGGTAGAGCAGTTCTACGGCGCGGAACCGGATGAGCAAGCGCGTCAGGATCGCCCTGAGGGCGTCCTGCTCGGCAGCGGCCAGGCGGGTCCAGGCCGGTGCGGCCGAGGCCGCGGAGGCGCCGGCGAACGACTCGGCGATCCGCATCGCCCGCTGAATCATCGGGAGGGTCTCGGGATCGACCTGGCGCAGGTAGTCGGCGACCGGGGCCAGGGCTGGAAGCAAGGACCCACCAGCCGCTGGGATGTCGATCCCGGCGAAACGCACTGGCTCAGCGGCTGAGGCGTTGTACCGGCGCATCCAGCGCAGCGGCTCGTCGACCCCCACCGGAATCGCCGCATCGAGCCGGGCCGCCAGCTCACCGTCCGTGCCTTCCCCCCGGGCCCAGGCGTCCAGGGGGAAGCCCTCACTGAAGCCGTACTCGAAGGCCAGGACGGTGAAGCCGCAGCGTTCCACCAGGAACCGCAGGATGCGCTGGCGCATGACCGAGAACTCGGTGATGAAGTGGGAATTCTCACCGACCGCGACGACGCGTGCGTCACCGACGAGGTCGCGCAGCGGCTCCAGGTCGTCGAGCGGCGCCTCGGGGTCCAGGTGGACGAGCGGGACCGCGTGTCCGCGAAGCCAGTCGGCGAACGGGTCGCGGCGGGACGGAACAGGCATGCTGACAGCTCGATTCTCATAGTGAAAGGTGAAGGAACGACAGATGGAGGTGCGTGACACTGTGGGCGGAGGCATCACCCGCGGCGCGTCCTACCGCCTGCGGGCCGCCGCTTCCTCCAACTCGTCGACGCTGCCGGACATGATCGTGGCGACGTGCTCGATGAGGTGCTGGAGCGGCCAGTCCCACCAGGCCAGTGCGAGGAGGCGGGCGATGTCGGCGTCACCGTAGCGGCGGCGGATGAGCCTGGCCGGGTTGCCGCCGACGATGCTGTAGTCGGGCACGTCGTCCACGACCACGGCGCCGGAGGCGATGATCGCTCCGTGGCCGATACGGACGCCGGGCATCACCATGGACCGGTAACCGAACCAGACATCGTTGCCCACCACGGTGTCACCCCGTCCGGGCAGGCCGGTGATGAGGTCGAGATGTTCGGCCCAAGACCCGCCCATGATCGGAAAAGGGAACGTCGAGGGGCCGTCCATGCGGTGGTTGGCGCCGTTCATGATGAACCGCACGCCCTCGCCGAGCGCGCAGAACTTGCCGATGACCAGCTTCTCCGGCCCGTAGTGGTACAGCACGTTGCGGGTCTCGAACGCGGTCGGATCGTTCGGATCGTCGTAGTACGAGAACTCCCCCACCTCGATCAGCGACGAGGTGACCAACGGCTTCAGCAGCACCAGGCGCGGCTGCCCGGGCATGGGATGCACCACGGTCGGGTCGGCAGGAACGGGCATCACGAGATCGTCTTCTTTCCGATGAGGGACGGTGGTGTGTTGAAGAACGTCAGGCCTCGCCGCCCCGGCGTCGTACGCGCCGGGGCAGGGCACACCGCCTGTAGTTCTCGGAGACGGGCGGTGACTTGGCCGTTCTTATCGGCATGACCGACACGCCCCACCGTCGCGGCGCCGACCGGACCGAGGCCATCATGCGGGCCACCCTGGAGCTCGGCCAGGAGATCGGCTACGCCAGACTGAGCATCGAGGCGGTCGCGGCCCGTGCGGGCGCCAGCAAGCAGACCATCTACCGCCGCTGGTCATCCAAGGGTGCCCTGCTGCTCGACTCGCTGTTGTCACTGAACGAGCCCGGCCTGGACTACCCCGACACCGGCGACATCGTCGCCGACCTGCGCGCACAGATCTACTCGGCCATTGACCTGCTGGCCGGGCCACCCTTCGGCCCCTTGTTCAAGGCCCTGATCGGCGAGGCCCAGCACGATCCCCAGATCGCCGCCGCGCTCAACGAGCGCTTCATCGCCCCACAGGCGGACAAGACCGTCGCCCGCCTTCGACCTCGATCTGGCCATGGCGATCCTGTCCGGCCCGCTGTACTTCCAACTCCTGATCACTCAGGAACAACTGACCCACGCGTATGTCGACCGGATCCTCGACGCCCTTTTCGCTGGGCTGGGCCCCAGCCACGCATACTGACGTCCCGTCTCAGGCCACCACGCTCATAGCGAGGAGCCATGAGACGCGGCTCGCGGCCGGACCTGTCCAGGGCGAACACCGTAGCCTGCGCGACATCGCCACCCGGCTCGTCATCACCAAGAGCACGAAGAAGGGCCGGCCCCCTTCCCCTGCCACCGTCCTGCGCATGCTTCGCGAACACGACGAAGCCGCCGCAACAGCGGATCTCGGCCCGGGGGCTGGAGGAGGCCCACCACAGCGCCTCCCCCTCTCACCACTTCCGCGGGCTGAGCAATCCGACCGACACCGAAGCCGACCCGTCCATCACCTGCCGGCTCCGGGCTTACTCGACGGTCGTGCCGGTCCGGGCGGGCCAAGGTTTCGGAGACGTTGGTCCCTGTCCCGTGTGCCGAGCGGCCCTATGCCCGCCCGGTGCGTGCGACCAGTGTGAGGGTGAGGAGCCGAACGAGCCACCGAGGGGAAGACGGGACTCAGTTTTGATCACCTGTTCTCCGTCCCGATCGTGACGTGGTCGCCGAGCTCCCGGGCGGCCCTCTGGCCGGACCGCGGGATCGACACAGGTCACGGCCACACGCGGAACGGAGAATCCCATGAACATCGAACGCCTCACTGATCGGGGCGGGGCAGGCTGCGGGCCTCCGGCCTACAAGGCGGTGATCTTCGATATGGACGGCGTGGTCACCGACACCGCGGCCGTGCACGCCGCGGCGTGGAAGGCGCTGTTCGACGAGGTGCTACCGGACCTGACCGAGTCGCCGGTTCCCGGATTCGACGTCGAAGAGGACTATCGTCGCTACGTTGACGGCCGTACCCGGGAGGACGGCGTGCGGTCGTTCCTGGCCGCGCGCGGGGTCGCACTGCCCGACGGGAATCCCGGAGGTCCGCCCGGACCGCGCACCGTGCACGGGTTGGCGGCTCGCAAGCAGGAACTGTTCGCCGAGCGACTGGCCGAAGGCGGAGTCACCGTCTTCCCCGGCACGGTGGCGCTGCTACGGCGGCTACGCGCCGACGGCCTGCTGACCGCGTTGGTCACCTCCAGCCGCAACAGCGAGGCGGTGCTCGCGGCGGCGAACGTCAGTGATCTGTTCGACGCCCGGGTCGACGGCAGCGACGCCGTACGGCTCTCGCTGGCCGGCAAGCCCGATCCGGCCATGTTCCTGGAGGCGGCGCGGCGGCTTCGGGTCGATCCCGCGCGCTCGGTGATCGTAGAGGACGCGGAGGCGGGCGTGCGGGCCGGTGCGCGCGGCGGTTTCGGCCTGGTCGTCGGCGTGGATCGGACCGGCAACCGGGCGCGGCTGCTCGCGGCCGGCGCGCACCTGGTGGTGGAGGACCTGGCGGCGCTCTGTTACCAGCGGGTTTTCCCGTCCGGGACGCGGAGTTCGACCTCCAGATAGCGTGGCGACGGTTTGTCCGGCAGGGGTTGGCGCCCGGTGCGCAAGGTGCAGGTCGAAGAAGACACGGACGTACGTGCGGGTGATCTCTTCGGTCAGACGCCTTCCGCGAGGAGGCGGAGGCTTTCGCGGGCCCAGTCGACGCGGGCCTGGGCGACGGCGACCTGGCCCGCGAAGACGTTCGCCTTCAACCCGGCGATGCGGTCGTGCTCGGCCGGCGGGCGGTTCTTCAGCCGTTCCTTGAGCAGGTCGGTGTCCTTGGCCAGCAACGCTTCCCGGTGCGCGCGCCACTCGGTGATCAGCTGCTCCTGCTCGGCGATGTACGCCTTGAGCACGGACGCGGCCCGATCCGCGTCGATCATGTCGAAGAAGAGTGCCTGCAGCGAGAACGAGTCGCGTACCGGGGCCGGGGTGTGGCCGGTGCCCAGCCAGGTCCTCAGCTCCTCGAGCCCGCGCTCGGTGATCGAGTACACCGTCCGCTTCAGCCGCGTGCCACGGATCTCCTTCTGACCTTCGATGAGCCCGGCCTGCTCCATCTGGCGGAGCGTCGGATAGATCTGGCTCTGCGGCGCGGACCACACCCAGCGCGGGGCGGCATCGAAGAAGCGGGTCAGTTCGTACCCGTTCATCGGGCGCGCCTCCAGGACGCCGAGCAGTGCGTGCTGAAGCGACATGCCCCCAGCATAGAGGCGTCCCACTTGCCCTAGAACATGTACAAATATACCTGTATTGTCCTGCCTGTTTTTGTAGATGCGCACGGGCAGAGAGGTACTGGTGTGAACACAGAGCTGGCGGACGCCGGACGGGCGCTGGCAGCGGCTGGGCTGGTCACCGCGTTCGGGCACGTGTCACTGCGAATCGGGGACGACCGGCTGCTGATGACCCCTCCGGTGCCGCTCGGGACGCTCGGGCCTGACACACAGCACGCCGAGGTCCCGCTGGATGCCACCGACCTGCCCGACGGCACGCCGCGCGAGGCGTGGATCCACCTGGAGATCGCCCGGGCGCGACCCGGCGTGCGGGCGATCTGCCGGGCACAGCCGCCCACCGCCACGGCCCTGGCCTCGGCGGGGGTGCCGATCCTGCCGCTGCACGGGCAAGGGGCGTTCCTCGGGCCCGAGGTGCCCGTGTTCGACGACGCGACACTGGTACGCGACCGCGCGCGCGGGCGGGCGCTGGCCGAGCGTCTGGGCGCGGCGCCTGCCGTGATCATGCGGGGCAACGGCGCCGTGACCGTCGGCGAAAGCGCCGGCCAGGCCGTCGCCCTCATGTGGGTGCTGGAGGCCTCCGCCCGCATGAACGCCACCGCCGCCGCCTCCGGCACCCCCACCCCCCTCACGCCCGCCGAGCAGGAGTCGTGGCGGGCCGTGCGATCCGAATTGTCCAACCGCATCTGGTCCTATCTCCGGGAGTTGTCATGATCGAGCTCGAGGACATCGCCTACGTCCGGTCCGGCGCCGCCGACCTGGACACCGCCCTGCGGTTCGCCGTGGACATCGTCGGCCTGGAGCTCACCGCCCAGGAGGGCGGCGTCGCCTACCTGCGCGCCGACCAGCGCCACCACTGTCTTGCCCTGGTCGAAGGGGAGTCCGGAGTCATCAGCTCCGGGTTCACCGTCCGGGACGAGGACGCGCTCGCCGCCGCCGAGACCGAGTTGGAGAAGGCCGGCGTCACCGTCGTACGGGGCGACGCCAAGGAGGCCCACTCACGCCGGGTCCGGGACTTCCTGTCGTTCGACGACCCGTTCGGCAACCGCATCGACCTGGTGACCGACCAGGTGACACTGACCGCACCGGTCCGCTACGGACGCGAGGCCGGCATCACCGAGTTCGGGCACCTGTGCCTGGACGCCCCGGACGTGCGCGAGGCGTACCGCTTCTGGTCCGGCCTGTTCAACGCCCGGGTGTCGGACTGGATCGGCGACTGGGCCTGCCTCATGCGCATCGACCAGGTCCACCACAAGCTGGCCGTGTTCCAGGGCAGCCAGCCGGGGCTGTGCCACCTCAACTTCCAGATCGACTCGCTCGACGCGTTGATGCGCAACCATCACTTCCTGGAGGCCAACGGGGTCGAGATCGAGATGGGCCCCGGCCGCCATCCGCAGTCGACGGCGGTGTTCGTCTACTTCAAGGGGCCGGAGGGGATCACGTACGAGTATTCCTGGGGCGTGCGGCTCATCACCGACGAGGACGCCTGGCGGCCCCGCTACTTCGACCCGGCCGAGCCGGGCTCGATCGACATGTGGCAGGGCCCCACGCGCCGCGTCCACACCCAACCCCAGATCCGCCGCCCTCTCGGCCAGGGCTGAGCCCGCTCCCCCGTGCCTCACCCGGCCGAAACGGCAGCCACAGGAAGGTGATCGATCGCATGGTGAACGGACCACGGATCGTGCTGACGAGCGGGACGACCGACGCGATGCCGCGCCGGCGTGGCTCGTCGGTGACCGTACGCCTCGGCGACCTCGACTCCGTGGCGGGGGTGTGACATGCCGCTGGTCGAGGTGACCTTGGCCGAGGGCCGCGAACCCGGCGCGATCCGGGCGCTCATCCACGAGGTGCACGCCGCCGTCGAGCGCTCGCTCGGCGCCCCCGCCCAGAGCATCCGGGTGATCGTACGCGAGGTGCCGCGCACCCACTGGGCGGCCGGAGACCAGACGCTCGCCGAACGCGACGAGATCAACAAAGGTGACTGACATGGAATTCTTCGGACACGTGATCGACGGCGCCGAGGTGAAGTCCTCCGGCGGCGAGACGTTCACCAGCGTCGACCCCTACACCCGCGAGCCGTGGGCAGAGGTCGCGCTCGGCGGCGCGGCCGAGGTGGAACGGGCCGTGGCGGCGGCGCGGCGGGCATTCGACGAGGGGCCGTGGCCACGCATGGGCCGCGCCGAGCGCGGCAGGCTGCTGCATCGCCTCGCCGACCTCATCCTCGAACACGCCGACGAGCTCGGCCTGGCCGACACTCGCGACATGGGCAAGCCGATCACCCAGAGCCGCGGCAACGATGTGCCCCGTGCCGCCGACAACTTCCGCTTCTTCGCCGACCACGCCCGGCTGACCACGGCCGAGACGCTGCCGATGGACTCCGGCCACCACGCCTACACTCGCTACGAGCCCGTCGGTGTCGCCGCCGCCATCGCCCCGTGGAACTTCCCGCTGATGCTGGAGACCTGGAAGATCGCGCCCGCGCTGGCCTGGGGCAACACGGTCGTGCTCAAGCCCGCCGAGGACACCCCCGCCTCCGCCACCATCCTGGCCAGGCTCGCGCTGGAGGCGGGCCTGCCGCCCGGGGTGCTCAACGTCGTCCACGGCTACGGCCCGGACTCCGCCGGGCAGGCGCTCACCGAGCACCCTGGGATCGACCGGATCACCTTCACCGGCGAGTCCGCGACCGGCCGGGTCATCTCGGCCGCGGCGGCCGGGCACCTCGTGCCGGTCAGCCTGGAGCTCGGCGGCAAGGGCGGCAACGCGGTCTTCGCCGACGCCGACCTCGACAACGCGGTGAGCTGGTCCATCAAGGCGATCTTCACCAACGCCGGGCAGGTGTGCCTGGCGGGGTCGCGCCTGTACGTCCAGCGTCCGGTGTTCGACGAGTTCATCGCCCGCTTCACCGCCGCGGCCGAGGCGATGTGCCTGGGCGACCCCAAGCTGGACTCCACCCAACTCGGCCCGCTGGCCTCGAAGACCCACTACCGGAAGGTGCGCGGCTACGTCGAGACCGTCGCCGAGGAGGGCGGCTCCGTCCGCTCCGGCGGCCTCGGCGACGGCTGGTTCGTCCGCCCCACGGTGATCACCGGCATGCCCGCCACCGGCCGCCACCAGCGCGAGGAGATCTTCGGCCCGGTCGTCACGGTGACGCCGTTCGACACCGAGGACGAGGTCGTGGCGCTGATGAACGACACGCGCTACGGGCTCAACGCGATGCTGTTCACCGAGAACCTGTCCCGGGCGCACCGCGTCTCCGCCCGTCTGCGGGCCGGGACCGTCTGGGTGAACTGCTTCTTCGTCCGCGACCTGCGCGCCCCGTTCGGCGGGGCGGGCGACTCGGGGGTCGGGCGCGAGGGCGGCACCTTCAGCCGGGAGTTCTTCACCGAGCCGAAGGCCGTCGTCATGCAGATCGACTGATCCGCGGCCGGCGCCGGGGTCGCCCGAGCGGCGCGACCGTCATCGGCTTTCTAGGTGTCCAGCACCTTACGGAGCAGCTCACCGAACTCGGCGGGGTGCGTGCTGAGGCCCGTGTGCCCGCCGGGGAAGTGGACGAGCTCCGTGCCGTACCGCTCGGCCAGGAAGGCGGCGGGACGGTAGGGCAGTTCACCGCGCGAGTCCGCTCCGCCCGCGAGTACGAGCCGGTCCGACAGGGCCGCCAGGCGATCCATGTCCGGGACGTAGGCCATGAAGCTCGGCACGATACGTCCGAGGAAGTAGGACATGTCCGCCATCGTCCGCTCGGCTCGCGCCGCCGCCTGCGGCGGCAGGTCGGTGACCGCCCGGGCGTCGACGGGATCGGCACCGGGCCGCCTGAGGCCGGCTGCGAACTCGGCCGCCGCGGGCATCGGCCCGTCCCGGCGGAGCGTGTCTTGGACGCGGGCGAGCAGCGCATGGTGCTCGGCCGCGTCCGGCAGCACCCCCACCAGCGGCGGCTCGTGCGCCACGACGCGTTCGATCCGCTCGGGATGGCTGGTGAGCAGGTGCAGCGCGACGATCGCCCCCGAACTGCAGCCGACCACGAGGGCGGGCTTGTCCGGCGACAGCAGCTCCAGCAGCCGGAACCCGTCGTCGGCGTGCTGTGCGACCCGCTGAGCGGCTTCCGGGGCGTCCAACGGACTGCGGGACAGGCCGCGCGGATCATAGGAGGCGACCGTGTAATCGGCGGCCAGGTCATCTGCGACGCCGTCAAAGGAGGCCGCGCCGCCCGTGCCGCCGGGGATCAGCAGCAGGAGGGGGCCTCTCCCGCGCACCTCGTAGTGCAGGGTGGCGCCGTCCACGCGCAGGCGGCCAAGAGTCGGTCCGGTCATGACGGGTCTCCTTCATGGGATGTGGGCCAGCGCTCCAGGAGGGCGTGCAGGGCGTCGAGGCAGCGGACCCAGGAGGCCTCCGCCGGACGCGCGTGCGCGAAACCGCCGGCGGCCTCGAGGCTGACGAAGCCGTGCAGTGCGCTGCGCACCAGCCGGACCGCGTCGGTCAGGTCGGGCTCGGCCAGCGCGTAGGCGCGCAACATGCTGTAGGTCAGCTCGACCGCACGTCGCGGCCCGGGTGCCCGGGCCGCGAGCTCGGGATCGATCTGCGTCGGAATCTGCGTCGCGGTGTACCGGCCCGGGTGTTCATGGGCGTACGCCCGCCATGCGTTCGCGAACGCCACCAGCGCGTCCTTGCCGGCTCGTCCGGCGGTGGCCTCCGCGATGCCGATGGTCTTCTCGTCCGCCGCCAGCAGCGCGATCCGCCCGCGCAGGTCCTCCAAGCCGCGTACGTGCACATACAGGCTCGCGTCCTTCACCCCCAGCCGCCGCGCCACCGCCGACATGGTCACATGGTCGAGCCCGACCTCGTCCGCCAGCTCGGCGCCCACCAGCGTCACCCGGTCCGCCGTCAACCCTGCCCGCGCCATGCCACACCGCCCTTCCCTTAGGGTCACTAGGAAAAAACTAGGATCCCTAGGATAGCCCTTGGGTCGAAGATCGCAAAACAGGGCGATCACATCGGGGCCGAGGGACGGCAAGGCGTTCCTCCCGCACGCGCGCGCCCTCGTCAACGCCGCCGACCAGGCGCTCGCCGTACTGCGGGGCCGGCACCGCGCGCTCCGAGTCGATGCGCTGGACACCCGGACAGCGGCCATCGACCTGGTCCACGGGTTCTACGAGATCGCCGGGGAAGCCGACATCGAGATCATCACCTCGGACGGCCTCGGATCCGCACGCGACACACTCGCCCGAGGAAACCCTCGGGAGCATGCGGACCTTCCAGACGACATCGCCGCACAGATGAGTTCAGAGGCACGAAGAGGCATGCGGATTGGCCGCGCTGCCCTCGGTGCACAGCAACACCACCGTCGAGACCGGGCCAAGGCCCAGCGTGGTACGACGCTCGCCGGCGCCGTCGCCGGTGAGCACGGCGCGAACGCCGGCGAGCGAGGCCGCACCGCAGGGGCCACAGGAGACACCGAGGGCGGCGAGGTCACCGGCCGCGCGGGCACTGTCGGCATCGGCGATGGCCACGGCGGCATCCAGCCCACCACGCAGGTGAGGCCAGGCGATAGCGGAGGGTGTGCCGCAGTTCAGCCCGGCCATGATGGTCTCACCTGTGCTGACACTGACCGGTTCGCCACATAGGAGGCTCTCGATGACACAGGGGGCGGCCATGGGTTCCACCGACAACAACGCCGGGGGCGGCCCCGCCGGACGACTGCGGTAGTGGGTGACGACGGCCTGGGCCAGCGAGCCCACGCCCACCGGGATGGCGACAAGATCGGGCATCCCCGCTCCGGCCACCGTCAGCTGCTCGTCGATTTCGGCACAGAGGGTGGAATAGCCCTCGACGATCCAACCGGGGATCTGCTCATAGCCCGGCCAGGCGGTGTCCTGGACCAGAACCGTATCCGGCGCCCCGGCCGCCCCGGCCGCCCGGCGCACCGCCTCGTCATACGAGCCCGCGACCTGAACGACCTCGGCCTGCTCGGCGGCGATGGCCGCCACAGCCTTCGGATGAACGCCTTCCGGGATGAAGACGCGGGCGCGCTGGCCGAGCAGACGTGCCATATGAGCCACAGCGCGGCCATGGTTGCCGTCGGTTGCGGTCACCAACGTGACCGGCCCCGCCCCACCGTGCCGCGCCCGCTCGGCAAGGGCACGGTGCACCGCCCAGGACGCGCCCAGCACCTTGAAGGCGGGCAGCCCCAGGCGAGACGACTCGTCCTTGACGAAGACCCGCCCGACCCCCAGCTCGGCGGCAAGCCAGGGAAGTTCGACCAGCGAGGTAGGGGCGTACTCGAACAGGGAGGCGTGGAAGTCCCGCACCTCGGCGGGGGCGGGCGCACAGGTCCAGAACCTGGCGGCGGGCCGCGCGAACCACGGCAGCGTACGGACGGAGGAAGCGGTCTCAGACATCGCAGCCAGCGTGCGACACACACACCAATCGGTCCAGCGGATGTTTCCCACCTATATTCGTCGGAGAATCCGACCGATCGAAGGCTCGCCGATGTTCGACCTGCACCGACTACGTCTGCTGCGCGAACTCAAGCACCGCGGCACCCTCGCAGCCGTCGCCGCCGCCCTCTCCTACAGCCCCTCCTCCGTCTCCCAGCAGCTCTCCCAGCTGGAGGCGGAGGTCGGCGTCCGGCTACTGGAGCCGATCGGGCGGCGCGTGCGGCTGACCGAGCAGGCAGAGATCCTCGTCGCGCATACCGAAGCGGTACTGAAACGCCTGGAGCGCGCCGAGGCGGACATCGCCGCCTCACTGACCGAGCTGACCGGGACCCTGCGCATCGCCTCGTTCCAGACCGCCACCCTCGCCCTGATACCCGGCGCACTGAGCATCCTGCGCGATCTCCACCCCGGCCTTCGGCCCCATGTCACACAGATGCCACCGGAGGTGGCCCTGCCCGCGCTGCAGGCCCGCGACTTCGACCTGGTCATCGCCGAGGAATACCCGGGCAATCCCAACCCCCGGCCCGCCGAACTGGAGCAGGAAGACCTGCTCGACGACTCCCTCCGCCTCGCGCTGCCCGAACCGGCCGACGACGCGGACGGTCCCACGGCGTCGCTGCGCTCACTCGCCGACCGTCCCTGGGCCATGGAACCCGAGGGTACGACCGCCCGCCACTGGGCCATGACCCTGTGCCGGAACGCCGGTTTCGAACCCGACGTACGGTTCGAGACCACCGACCTCCTGATCCACCTTCGCCTCGTCGAACAAGGCCACGCCGTCGCCCTGCTTCCCGACCTCGTATGGATCGGACAGTCCCCGACCGTCACCCTGCGGCAACTTCCCCGTGGCCAGCGCACACGCCGCATCTTCACCGCGGTACGCCGAGGTCGCAGCCGGCACCCCGCCATCAGGGCATGCCGCCACGCACTCCGGCAAGCCGCCGCAGCGGCGACGGCCCCGATCGACACCTGACGGGGACGGTACGCGATCGCGTCATCAAGACCGCTTCGAGTTCGGGATCGTCCGGATAGCGGCCCGACGCGCTCCTTCGTCACCGCCTCCCGGCTCGCGTACCCTGCGGATCATGCCGATCACTGACGTTGAGCTGGCCTGTACGGCGGCGCGGGCGGGAGCAGCCGTCGTGCGCGCCATGTTCGGCGCACCGCTGACGCGCCTGGAGAAATCCGGCGGTGACTTCGCCACGGCCGCCGACGTGGCGGCGGAGCAGGCCGTCCTTGACGTCATTCGCGCCGCCCGGCCCGGTGATGCCGTGACCGGCGAGGAGAGCGGGTCCACGGGCCCGGCGGGGGCGGAGCGCACGTGGCTGGTCGCCCCCCTGTGCGGCACGCTGAACTACGCCGCGCGCACCATGCTGGTGGCGGTGAACGTCGCCCTGCGCGTGGGCTCGGACATCACGGTGGCGGCCTCGGCCGACCCGTTCGCCGACGAAGTGTTCTGGACCGACGGCGTCCGCGCCCACATCCGCCGCAGCGGTGTGGACGAGCCGCTCAAGCCGTCGCCGGATTCGCGGCTGGTGGACGTCAACCTCGACCCGCCGTTCCCGAACTCACCCGCCTTCCGTGCCACCGCCCTGCTCGCCGATCCGGGATTCGCCGAGCGGTTCCGCCCGCGCGTCGTCTCCACCACCCTGGCGGTGGCCTGGGTGGCCGCCGGCCGGCGAGCCGCCTACGTCACCGACGGCCGGCTCCACGACAGCGTGCACTTCGCCGCCGGGATCGCGTTGTGCCGTGCCGCCAGCTGTATGCTGACCGGCCTCGACGGCCGGCCGCCGCATACCGGCGCGGGCGGGCTCATCGCGGCGGCCGACCAGGAGACCCACACGGCGCTGCTGGACCTCATCCGCAACCAGTAGTCCCATCAGCTGCCACCAGGCACATCCGAGGGGTGTCGGTCCTGGTCAGCGGCCACGACCATAGGGCAGCGTGATGACGTGGGAAGCCGTTCCGTCAGCGACTCCGGGGTGAGAGGGGCGAGCACGTATGAGCCAGGTGTGGACGATCGCCCTGCGCGGGCTGTCCGGTGGCCTGCTCGTCATGGCCTTCGCCCTGATCGGCGAGATGGTGAGCCCGAAGCGGTTCGCCGGCGTCTTCGCCGCGGGGCCGGCCGTCGCCCTGGCGGGGATGACCGTGACCCTGCTGTTCATGGGCGGCCGGCAGGTCGCGGACTCCGCACTGGGGATGATCGTCGGATCGGTGGCGCTGGTGGCGTACTGCGCCTCGGCGGTGCCTCTGGTGCGGCGTCTGGGAGCCCTCGCCGGCTCGGCGGCCGCGATCGCGGTATGGGCGGCCGTCGCGACGGCAGGCCGTCTGCTGATCGCATGAGCGCCCCACGCAGGATGCGGATCCAGCCTTCCAAGCTGCGCAGGGTCACGCTGCCGGGGATGGCGCTGCGCTTCGCCTTCGGGGCGGCCGTCTCCGTGGCCGCCGGCCTGGTGGGAAACCGCTGGGGACCGGTCACGGGCGGGGTCTTCCTCGCCTTTCCAGCGGTTCTGGCCGCCACCCTCACCCTGATCCAGGACGAGGAGCACAGCCGGATTCCGGCCTCCAACGATGCCCGTGGCGCGGTGCTCGGCGCGGTCGGCATGATCGCTTTCGCCCTGTGCGTCTGGGCGCTCGCCACCCGGATCCCCACGTTCGTGGCGATGGGGATCGCGCTCGTGGCGTGGGCGATCGTCGCCGCTGTTCTGTACCTGCTCATCTGGGGCGTCCGCCGGAGCCGGTGACATCCCCGGGCCGAGATGACGGATCACCGTCCGCGACCTGCCGGATGCCCTCCGCCGCAGTGGCCGGCGCCGTGTCGGGCGGTTACGCGTCAGCCGGCAGGCCCCGGCCTCCTCCCCGTCCCCGCCGATCGCATCGGCCCGGCGATGTCGTCCGGCTCCTGACCGCTCGGCTCGCGGACGGACCCGGTCCGCGACGCACAGGCCTCAGGAGGTGCCGCCGAAGTCGACATCCTTGGTCTCGACCGTTCCGGCCGTCCGTCCCGGTGCCGCCTGGTGGGTCCAGTACAGGTTCGTGTGCGCGATGACCCGGTCCGGCGGCGGCGCCCCCCATGCCGTCTGGTCCTCCGTCGTGTGGGCGTCGCCGACGAGGACCGTGTCGTAGCCCCTGGCGAACGCGCCGTGGAGTGTCGAGCGGATGCACCAGTCGGAAGGAGGCAGCCCGACGGCTCTGCGCCCCGTCGTGCTCAAAGATCAAGATCTTGTCAGGAACAATGTGATGACCTGACACGATAGGGCGCATGTCTGAGCTCCGAACCGGTCCGCCGAGGGAGTGGACCGACGACGACAGCCCGGTCCCACCTGACTCCTGGGGGCGTTCTCGCTCCGCGAGAAGCGCTCTGCCATGGGGGTTCATGCTCGTCATCGTGTTGCTGGCGGTGGGCCGGTTCGCGTTGGCACCGCACCTGACCGCGCCCGCGCTGCAGACGTGGGCCACGATCTTCGTGGCGATCTGCGTGCAGGCGCTGCCGTTCCTGGTCTTCGGGGTGGCGCTGTCGGCGGCGATCACGGCGTTCGTCCCGGCGTCGTTCTGGACCAGGGCGCTGCCGAGGAATCCGGCCGTCGCGGTTCCGGTCGCGGGGGCGGCGGGAGCGGTGTTGCCGGGGTGCGAGTGCGCCTCGGTCCCGGTCGCCTCGGGACTGATGGCCCGGGGGGTGACCCCGGCCGCCGCACTGGCATTCCTGCTCGCCTCTCCCGCGATCAACCCGATCGTGCTGGTCGCGACCGCCGTCGCCTTTCCCGGGCAGCCGCTGATGGTGCTGGCCAGGTTCGGCGCGTCGCTGACCGTGGCGGTGCTGGTCGGCTGGCTCTGGCTGAGATTCGGCCGCAGCCAGTGGCTGCGCGTTCCCTCCCGCCCGCACGGCGAGGGCCCGGGATGGACGCGGTTCGGCGAGGCGATGCGACACGACCTGCTGCACGCGGGCGGGTTCCTCATCGTCGGCGGGCTGGCCGCGGCCACGCTGAACGTCGCCGTTCCCCGCGAGTGGCTGGCCACGGTCGCCGAGGTGCCGTGGCTGGCCATCCTGGTCATGGCGCTGCTGGCGGTGTTGCTGTCGATCTGCTCGGAGGCCGACGCGTTCGTGGCGGCCTCGATGACCGCGTTCTCCCCCACCGCGAAGCTGGCCTTCCTGGTGGTCGGGCCGATGGTCGACCTGAAACTGATCGCGCTGCAGGCCGGCACGTTTGGTGGCGCTTTCACGGCCAGGTTCGTCCCGCTGACCTTCGCGCTCGCCGTCCCGGTAAGCACGCTTTTCGGATGGTTGCTGCTGTGATGTCCTCACGGTCTTCGAAAGACCGCCGGCCCAGGCTCGGCCTGGCGAAAGGAACTCGCGAACTCTGATGAACCGTGTCACCCAGAACCTCGTCCTGACCCTGCTGGGCTGCGCGGTGCTACAGATCTCGGCGTTCTCCACGACCTATCTCAACTACGTCAAACCCGGCTTCCGGCCGTTTCTCATCGGCGCCGGTGCGGTACTGGTGGTCCTCGGCATCATCGGGCTGCTCCAGGCCGCGGGGGCGAAGAAGGGCACGGAGGGCGGGGCCGATGATCGCCCTCTCGCACCGCACCACTCGGACGAGCACGACCGGCCCGGCGAAAACACGCACGGGCACCCGCACGGCGGGCCCCGGGTCGCGTGGCTGCTGTGCCTGCCGGTGTTCGCGATCTTCCTGATCGCACCCCCCGCGCTGGGCTCGTTCGCCGCCTCCCGGGATGACACCCCGCCGCCCCGCGACCAGCCCCTGAGCGCCTTCCCCCCGCTGGCCGGCGACGGCCCGGTGGACATGCCGATCGGTGAGTTCATCGGCCGAGCCTGGGACGACGACAAGAAGTCCCTCACCGGGCGTGAGGTCAGACTGACCGGTTTCGTCGTCCCCGCGAAGAAAAAGGGGCAGTGGTACGTCACCCGCATGCAGCTCGCCTGCTGCGCCGCGGACGCGTTCCCGCTGAAGGTCTCCGTCAGGGGATTGCAGGCACCGCCCGCCGACACGTGGATCGAGGTCACGGGCACCTGGATCCCCCAGACGTTCAAGAAGATGCCCGCCGGAGTCGTCCACCCCCAGCTCACCGGCAAGAGCCTCACAAGAATCGAGACCCCCGACGAGCCGTACGAGTAGGCCGGCCAGGTCTCCTCGGCCTCGGGCGACAACGCGGCGGGCAGGGGACGCCTGTCCAAGGTGCCGATCGCGGCGGGGTTTTGGGCCCGACGCCGCTCACCCGGCCTTCCTGCCCCTGACAGCGAAGATCTTCGAGTCGGTTTCCCGTGATGTTTGCCCAGTGCGAGGCGGGTATGCCCCTGCCACGACGCACGAAAGGAACAGCAGATGGAACGAGACAGAGACGATAGCGGGCAAAGTCTGGGCGTCAATCACGCGCACCAGCCAGGATCACCCGAAGGGTTGAGCGCCCAAGAGGTGGACAGCCGAAGCGACCTGGCCAGGTGGATCAGCGGCACACACGTTTTTCCGGCCGACCGCGAGACGTTGCTGAAGCGGGCGAGATCCCAGTCGGCGCCCGACGAGGTGCTCTCCGTCATCCGGTCGCTGCCCGATCGCACCTACGAGAACATGGAAGGCGTCGCCCAGGCGCTCGGCCTCGCCGAGGAGCAGCACGACTGAGCGCACCGCGCTCACGGCCGTTCGGACGACTCGCAGCTTTCGCCCCTGGCCGATCAGGTGCCCCGGCTCCCCTGACCGCTGCGTTCGACGTGGTCGCGGAAGTCGGCGAGCGGAGAGCCGAAGACGCCGTGATCGTCGGAGTGCACCGGCAGCACACGGCGCGGATTGATCAGATTCACCCAGTCCGCGCCCTGCCGGCCGTCCATCGTCACCATCAGGACGCCCGGCGATTTCGTACCGCCCAGGTGAACGATGGCCACGTCGATGTCCGGGAAGCGTCGCGGGATGGCGTCCAGTTCCCTGCTCAGCAGCGTGTCGCCGCTGATGTGCACGCGCGCAGGCGCACATGGCCCTCGGGGCTCATGAACTCCAGCAGGCTCCCCATGACGGGCGGCATGAGGACGTTCGCCACGCCGGGGCCGTGGCGCGCGGGCAACGAGGTGATCCTCACCGAACCGTCCTCCGCCCGGAGCTCGTGGTCACGCCAGGTACTCAGCCCAACCGCCGCATCGAAGCCCTGCCGCCTCAGCTTCCGCGCGGCCTGCGGTGTCGTCTTCCCGCTCTCCCCGGGATGGGCCCGTGTCCGCGGCGGCGTGTCGCTTTGCCGTTCCTTGACCCGCCTGTCGTCGGCGCCGCCCCCATGGGAGGATCCTGTCTCCATGAGCCGCCCCGTCATCTCCGAGATCCCAGCCGGTCCGGTGACCGTCCCCGCCGTCGTCACGGCGCTCGCCGACGACGACACCGTCACTCCTGTGTGGCGCAACGAACTCGGCGGCCTGACCTTCCGCCTCGAAGGCGGGCATGAGGACGTCAGGTACGTCAAGTGGGTCGCCGCCGGCACTCCGGAGATCGATCTCCCCGGCGAGGCGGAACGCCTGACCTGGGCGCGGCGATGGGCGACCGTCCCGCGGGTCGTCGAACACGGTACGGACGCCTACGGCACGTGGCTGGTCACGGCGGCACTCCCTGGCCGCTCCGCGGTGGACCCCCGGTGGATCGCGGACCCGCCGACCGCGGCGGCCGCGATCGGCCGAGGGCTGCGCCTGCTCCACGACGCCCTGCCCGTGGAGCAGTGCCCGTTCAACTGGTCCATCGATCGGCGGCTCGCCCGCGCCGACGAGCGCATCGCCGACGGCGAGGGACCGGCCGGCTGGTTCCCCGAGCACCGGCACCTGGGCCTCGCCGAAGCCCGGGCACGAATCGGCGATCCGCCCGCGATCGACCGCCTCGTCGTCTGCCACGGGGACGCGTGCGTCCCCAACACCCTGCTGCACGACGACGGCGTGTTCGCCGCGCACGTCGACCTGGGCTCACTCGGGGTGGCCGACCGGTGGGCGGACCTCGCGGTCGCCGCGTGGAGCACGGAATGGAACTACGGCCCGGGGTACGACGGGGTCGTGTACGACGCGTACGGGATCGCCCCGGACCCGGAACGCATCGCCTACTACCGCCTGCTGTGGGACATGGCGTGACCGGTCACACCTGATCGGCGTCCATGCTCGCGGTGGCACGCACCGGGAACGGGCGCGTGCCACCGCGGCTTTCCGGATCCCACCCGTACGCCTCGTCGATCGAGGCACGGGCGGGCAGGGCGATCACCGGTCCGAAGGCATCGGCTCTGTCGTGCGAGACCTGAGCAGGAACCCTGCCGCTGCCGCGGTGAAGAACATCAGCACGCCATAGGTCGCGGCCGGGACGGCCATCTGGGAGCTGTTCAGCAGGGAGAGCGCCACCGCGATCGACAGCGTGGCGTTGTGGATCCCGATCTCCATGCAGGAGGCGACGGCCTGGCCGCGCTCCACTCCGGCCAGGCGCGGCGCCCAGTAGCCGACGATCAGGCTGATCACGCTGAACACCAGCGTGATCAGGCCCACTGACTGGATGTAGCCGCTGAGGTTGTCGAGCTCCTGAAGCAGGGCACCGGCGATCACCAGCGCCAGGATGACCGCCGAGGCGATCTTCACGGGCGTGTTCATCCGTTCGGCGAAGCTCCGTGCCCTGGCGCGGACCGCCATGCCGACGGCGACCGGAACCAGCACGATCGCCATCACCTGCAGGCTCTTGTCGAACTGCAGGCCGAGCGTGCCCGAGCCGACCTCGAAGTAGGACAGCGACAGGTTGGTCACCAGGGGCAGCGTCACGACCGCCAGTACCGAGTTGATCGCGGTCAGCGTCACGTTGAGCGCGACGTCACCGCCGAACAGATGGCTGTAGAGGTTGGCCGTCGTGCCGCCGGGCGAGGCGGCCAGCAGCATCATGCCGACGGCGAGCGCCGGCGGCAGGTCGAAGAGGACCACCAGGCCGAAGCAGATCGCGGGCAACACCAGGATCTGGCAGCCGAGCGCCACGACGGTGGCCTTGGGATAGACGACGACACGGCGGAAATCGGAGATCGTCAGGCTCAGCCCGAGGCCGAACATGATGATCGCCAACGCGATGGGCAGGAGGGTTCCGGCAAGAGCCATGGGGGATGCTCCTTATCAGCGATCTGTCGCTGGGGCGGCGTGGTGCCGTGGCTGAGGTACCACCCACACGATCATCGTCACGGTCGTGGCGGTGAGCAACCCATCGACACAGATCGTCACCTGCCGTACACCGCCACGGTCCCACGCCGCCCCGGACCAGTTCATGATCCATCTGGCGTTGTGGGAGAGCCCCT
The DNA here is from genome assembly GCF_040675205.1 of Streptosporangium sp. NPDC049644. Lineage (NCBI taxonomy): Bacteria > Bacillati > Actinomycetota > Actinomycetes > Streptosporangiales > Streptosporangiaceae > Streptosporangium > Streptosporangium sp. NPDC049644. The sequence goes on from NZ_JBFAOJ010000065.1 coordinate 51,942, forward strand.
GCCCGGAGACCGCCTGGCTGGAGCACATGAGCGACACCGACCACCTCGGCCCCCGCGCCGGCACCCGCCACCGACCGACCACCGGCGGGACGGGCACCGCCCCTCGCTCAGCCCGCTGATCACCACCCTGGTACTGCTCCCGGCCGCGCCGGCCCCGTTCCGCTTCAGGCCGGTACGGAGGCTGTCGATCACCTGCGACGGTCCTCCCCCTCCCCACCACGAAGGAGACAGGCCGGTCCCCCGCCTCCGCCACGACGGGGGCGGGTCTACCTGGCCAGGAGGCCGCGCAGCGCCTTGACGACATCGGCGGGGGCCTCTTCGGCCATGAAGTGGCCACAGGAGACGGTGGCGTGTTCCTGGTGGGGCGCCCACGCCTCCCACAGGGCGGCGGCGTCGAAGCCGAGGGCCGCGCCCCAGTCCTGCTGCAGGACGGCCACCGGCATGCGCAGCCGGTTCCCGGCCCGGCGGTCTGCCTGGTCGTGCTCGACGTCGACGGCGGCCGAAGCCCGGTAGTCGGCGACGATGGAGGGGACGGCTTCGCGGGAGGCCTTCAGGTAGGCGGCGCGGATGTCGGCGGGAATCGCCTCCGGATTCCGGGTCCAGATGTCCAGGAAGTAGCCGAAGAAGGCGTCCGCGCTGGCGCTGATCATCTGTTCGGGCAGGCTGGGCGGCTGGGCCATCAGGTAGAGGTGAAAGCCGACGGCGGCTGAGGTGCCGTGCATCACGTCCCACATGTCCAGCGTCGGCAGGACGTCGAGCGAGGCGAGATGAGTGATCGCATCGGGGTGGTCCAGCCCGGCGCGGATGGCGACCAGGGCACCCCGGTCGTGGCCCGCCAGGGCGAAGCGCTCGTGGCCGAAGGCGCGCGCGAGGGCGATGACGTCGGCGGCCATGGTGCGCTTGGAATAGGTGTGTCCATCGGTGTCGGCCGGCTTGTCGCTGTCACCGTAGCCGCGCAGGTCGGGGCAGATGACGGTGTGATCGGAGGCCAGGTCGGCGGCGACGTGCCGCCACATCAGGTGGGTCTGGGGGAAGCCGTGCAACAGCACGACGGGGCTGCCGGAGCCGCCTGCGGCGACGTTGAGCGACACGCCTTCGGTGACGGTGACGCGCTGGTAGTCGAATCCGGTGATCCTGGGTTCCACTGTGAGGACCCTTTCCGCTAGGCCCGTCTGTTCTTGTCGGGCGGCTGCGACCAGCCTGCCCGCCGGCGCTCAGCAGCCGGTCAGCGGCGGCTGAGCGGTGGCTGAGCCGCGCTGCCGACAAGGGCCCGGCCGAGACGGCCGGATAACATCGGGTGACATGACCAGCGAGGCGACGGCGCGAGCGGTGACCTTCGGTGTGCTGGGTCCGCTGGAGGCTTCGGACGAGCACGGCCCGCTTCCGTTGAAAGGTCCCCGGCACCGAGCGGTACTGGCGCGGCTGCTGATCGCCAGGGGCGGGGTCGTCCCGGTCGACCGCCTCGTCGACGATCTGTGGGATCGGCCCCCGGACGGGGCGGTCGGGGTGATCCAGACGTTCGTCTCCGCGCTGCGCCGCGCGCTGGAACCGGACCGCCCTCCCCGGCAGCCCGCCCGGCTGCTGGTGACGGCCTCCCCCGGCTACGCGCTACGGGCGGAGCGGCGGTCGGTGGACGCCTGGCGGTTCGAGGCGGCGGCGGGTGAGGCCGGCTCGCTGCTGGCGGCGGGACGGGCCGGGGAGGCGCTGGTCGGCCTGGAGGAGGCGCTGGCCCTGTGGCAGGGCCCGGCGTACGCGGAGTTCGCGGAGGAGGCGTGGGCACGCGGAGAGATCGCCCGCCTGGACGGCCTGCGACTGCTGGCCGTGGAGCGGCGCGCGGAGGCGCTGCTGGAGCTGGGGCTGGCCGCCGAGGCGGTGCCTGACCTGGAGGTCCACGCCGCGGGCCATCCGCTGCGCGAGGACGCCTGGAAGCTGCTGGCGCTGTCGCTGTACCGATCGGGCCGGCAGGGCGATGCCCTGGCCGTCCTGCGCCGGGCCCGGGAGGCGCTGGTCGGGGAACTGGGCGTGGATCCCGGCCCCGGGCTGCGAGGGCTGGAGGCCGACATCCTCGCCCAGGCCCCCCACCTCACCGCCCCGGCCAAGACCGGCGGCGTCATGCCGTCACCGCGGGAGGCGGCGGTGTCGTACCCGGCGCCCGCTGATCCTGCCGGGCGGCCGTTCGTCGGGCGCGCGCGGGAGCTGGGTCACCTGGAAGAGGCCGCCGCGACCGCCGTGCGGCGGGGCAGGCCCGTCCTGGCCCTGGTCTCCGGCGACGCCGGCGCGGGAAAGACCGCGCTCGCCGAGGCGCTCACGGGCACGCTGACGGCGCGGGGCTGGACCACGGCGTGGGGCCGCAGCCCCGAGCATGACGGGGTGCCCGGCACCTGGCCGTGGACACAGATCGTCGAGGGCCTGGCCGCCGCCGGGGCCGGGCCCGCCCCCGCCTTGGTTCCTGTGCCGGACGGCACGGCGACCACACCGTCCGCGGCCCGGTTTCGCATGCACCACGCGGTCGCCTCCTACCTGGCCGGGGCAGCGCGGCGAGCACCGGTGATGGTGGTCTTCGACGACCTGCACCGGGCGGCGGCGGAGACTCTGGACCTGCTGACCACGCTGGTGACGGAATCCGCCGCCGGGCCGGCACTGCTCGTCGGGACCTACCGGGCCACCGAGCTCTCCCCCGCCCTGACCGACGCGCTCGCCGGGTTCGCCCGGGTGGAACCGGCCCGGGTCTACGTGGGCGGCCTGTCCGAGACGGCCACGGGCGAGCTCGTCCGTACCGTCGTCCAGCGGGACCTGGACGCACGGACCGCGCGGGTGATCCACCGGCGCAGCGGCGGCAACCCGTTCTTCGTCCGCGAGCTCGCGCGGCTGGTCGACGCCGAGGGACCCGCGGCGCTCGACGCCGTTCCCGCGGGCGTGCGGGACGTCATCCGCCACCGCCTGGCGCGGCTGCCGCGACCGGCACGGACGGTGCTGCGGCAGGCGGCCGTGATCGGCCGGGACGTCGACGTGGACGTGCTGGTCGCCCTCGCGGCGGACGAGGATCTCGTGGTCGACGCCCTGGAGTCCGCGCTGCTCGCGGGCTTTCTGACCGAGCGGGAACCGGGCCGGCTGCGGTTCGCCCACGCCCTGGTGCGCGACACGCTCTACGGCGACATCTCCGGGCCACGCCGGGCGCGCTGGCACGCCGCCGTCGCCGAGACGATCGAACAGCTGAACCCGGGTGACATCACCTCGCTCGCCCACCACTTCGGCCACGCCGAGACCCGGTCCACGGCCGCCCGAGCCGCCCGCTACGCCCGCGCGGCGGCGCTGCAGGCCGAGCGGGGATTCGCCCCGCACGAGGCGGCACGGCTGTGGCGGCAGGCCCTCGCCGCCCACGACCGGGCGGCGGAGGGCGACGTGCGCAGCCGGCTGGAGGCGGTCATGGGCATGGTGCGGGCACTGGCCGTGACCGGCTCCCTGGAAAGCGCCAGGCAGTACCGCGCGGAGGCGATCGCCACAGCCGAGGAGCTCGGCGACCCGCAGCTGACCGCCGAGGTGATCAGCGCCTTCGACGTGCCCGCGATCTGGACCCGCAACGACGACGAGGACCTCGCCCGGCAGATCGTCCATGTGATCGAACGCACTCTGACCGCCCTGCCCGAGGGCCAGGCGGCACAGCGCAGCCGTCTGCTGAGCGTCCTCGCCCTGGAACTGCGCGGCGGCCCCACCGACCGCGGACGCCGGGCGGCGCGGGAGGCGGAGGCGATCGCCCGCCGGCTGGGAGACCCGGCCCTGCTCGCCCTCGCCCTCAACGGCCGCTTCATGCAGGCCTTCCAGCAGGCCGGCATGGCCCCGCGTCGTGCCCGGATCGGCGATGAACTGGTTGATCTGGCCACCCGGCACCACCTGGTGACCTTCGAGGTGCTCGGACACCTCATCCTCATCCAGGCCCACTCCGCGCTCGCCGACTTCGTCACGGCCGACGCGCACGCCGCGGCCGCGGACCGTCTCGCCGAACAGCACGACATTCCCCTCGCGGGCGTGTTCACCCAGTGGTACGCCGCTCTGCGGCTGGCCGTCACCGGCCACCTGGCCGAGGCGGAGGCCGCCTACCGCGCCGCGAGCACCGCACTCGCCGGCAGCGGCATGCCGGGGATGGAACAGGGCGTTCTCCCTCTGGCCCTGCTGTGCCTGCGCATCCAGCGGGGCGAGCGGCCGGAGGCGGACGAGGAGGCGGGCTGGGGCCCGTACGCGCCTTGGGCCCGCCCCCTGATCCTGCTCGACGCGGGCCGCCGCGACGAAGCCGAAGTGGCCGCCAAGGCCCTCCCGGACTCACCCCGCGACCTGCTCTACGAGGTCCGCACCTGCCTCGCCGCCCGGGCGGCCGTCGGTGTAGGCGACCGATCGGCGATGGAGCGTGCCTACGCCCGGCTACGCCCCGCCTCGGGGGAACTGGCCGGAGCGGGCAGCGGCCTGCTCACCCTCGGCCCGGTGGCGCTTCACCTCGGCGATCTCGCCGTCGCCCTCGGGCGCCGCGACGAGGCCGCGGACCATTACCGGCAGGCGCTGGCGATCGCGGACAAGGCCGCCGCGACGCTCTGGGCGACCGCCGCCCGCGACGCACTCGGCCGCCTTGGCGGCGAACGACCGGACACCTCTCCGGCGACCGGTCACCGGTGAGAGCGGCGTCTGTGACAGCGGCGTCTGTGACAGCGGCGTCTGTGACAGCGGCCCGGTTCGGCCCGGCGCGCATGCGCGATCCTCGCTGTCGACAGGCGGCCGCCGGGTGCGTCCAATGGTCGCGGTGCCGCGTGACGCCGACCAAGAGAGCAGCGGGCCGGTCGGCGATCGGGCGAGCACCCTTCACGCGGAGGATCCGCCATGAGTTCGTACTCAGCGCCCTGTACCTGACTTGACGCGCTCCCCGGCCTGAAGGGCCGGGGATTCAGCCCGTGCCGCCTCACGCGGCACCTCTGTGGCTTCCTGCTTCATCGGCGTCCGCCACCG